>JAUPMC010000150.1 GCA_030836605.1 Thermoplasmatota archaeon
ACGCGTTCTACAGGCAGGTGCGCGCGGCTTATCAGAGCGGGCACCTAGGCGACGAGGGCGCGGACATGCTGTACGAGGGCTATGCCGAGGTCGTCGAGTGCCTCGGGGGCGAGCCCCTGCCGCCTGTAACATGAAGGCCCGCGCGCGTGCGTTGACCCGCTAGCGTCAAGGGCCCACCGGGGGCCGTCCCGAGGGGAGTGTCTGACACTGTTTCGGATAGCCAGCAACCGCTGTCTGACGCATAGGACATAAATATGAGAATAGGCATAACGGGTGTCAAGCTCCTTGGGATGCGGAGCGACGGAGGTGAATACATTAGAATGAGCAAGAGGCTGCTCGCCTCAGCGGTGGTCGGCGCCATGCTTGTCATAAGCGCGGTGCTGGTCGTCTCGTTGATAGGCGGTGATGACAAGCCAGACATCACGAACGATGTGCCACAGGAGGACGAGCAGCTGCCCGACGACAGCCAGGACGACACCCCCGTAGAAGACCCGTCAGATAGCGACACGACCGACGCCGAGACCGCTACCGATGATGAGTCGGAGAGCGACGACACCTCGGACGAGACGGACGACGACGCCGAGGACGAAGTCCCTGACGAGGATGACGATGAGGGACCGGACGAAGAGAAGAACGGCAACGGCGAGTGCAGCGGTAACTGCTACCAGCACGCTGAGGCCTTTGCCGGGTCCTCGCAGATGAACTGCGCGAACAACTACGCGGAGCACGTGTCTACCGTCGACGTCGAGAGCGAACCGAACTGCGAGTGCAGCGGCGGCGACGACGACAATGGGCAGTCCGGAAACTGAATGCAAACACTGAGGTGAGCCCGCATCCCAGGGCGCGAGGCGGATAAGCGCCTCCGAAGCTGGGATGCGGCCACTTCCCCAATCTTCTTACAATCCTTCTCAGGACATGATGGCAGGGCCGCCCGAACCGGGCCCGCCGCTGGAAAAACACATAGGCCGGGATGAGCATTCCCGAAGGAGGAAATGAGCCGTTATTCGGTTGGCCGCACGATTGCCAATGAAATCATCAAGGCTGACCGGCAGAGGTCCACCGGCCGTCGCCTCCAGAGGGAGGCTGCGGCTAGGCCGGAGTCGAGGAGGATCGATACCCCGTTCGGCGAGTTCTGGATGTCGCCGATCGAGGCGAAGCTCTACGACGCCATGCGACTGGAGGGCCTGTCCCCGGTCCCGCAGTTCAGGATCGAGGCCTATTACGTCGACTTCGCGTTCCCCGAGGTTAAGCTCGCAATCGAGGCGGACGGGGCCGCGTTCCATTCGAACGAGCGCAAAGTGCGCGACCGCAGGCGAGACGGGTTCTTACGGGGTCGGGGCTGGACCGTGAGGAGGTTCCACGGCACCACAATCCACAACAAGGCGGGGAACTGCGCGTACGTCATCAATCGGGAGGTCCAGTCGCGCAGGAAGATGACCGCGGAACAAGCGCGGTTGAGAGAGGGCAAGCGGAAGGCACGGAACGAGGCGATTGCACGACCATTCCGCAAGATCGCCGACCTGATGAGACGCGAACACAAGAAAGGATGATCTCGGCCCGGACCGGGACCGCCTTGCGCGAAACGAGCCATGGCCCCACTGTCGCAGGCTGGGTCACCGCTCCAGTATCTCGTCAATCATCATCTCGAGCTCCCTGTGGACCCTACGCGCCTCAGCTCCGATATCGCCTGGCAGAGGTTCCAGCAATAGCTTCTCCTCGACACCAGATATCCTGAAGTCCTCGGGGAACACCCTCTCGTGGATGTTCGTCCGGTAGCGCTCGTACCTGTCCAACGCGAACCTGGTCTTTTCGATTATCTGCTTCCGATAACCCTTGATGGAGTAGCCGTACACGCCCTCCATCTTGAGGATGTCCAGGGTGTCCCGGGGCTTGTAAGCCGTCCTGGTCAGCGCCGCCCTGCATTTCTCCACGAATATCTCCTGCAGGTCATAACACTCCAGTTCGACCTTCTCGCGGTACTTGGCGTACGGTTCGGGGTACAGAAACGAGAGGTCGGGCAGGTCGATGTCGTCGATGTAGCTCGCCAGAGGACGGATACCAACCGGATAGGATATCATGTCGACGAGGTTGATCTGTATCTTTATCTCGCTGGGGACGCCCAGGACCTCCGACCTGTAACGAGGCTTCAGCTCGACCATCTTGCCACCGCTGCTCGGGTGGACCTCACTATCGATGCGCTTGTCACCTCTGAACGTGAGCCCTAGGTCGTCGGTTATCCGCTTGAACCGGCGGACGATATTTGAGATCTCCGAAGAGCACTTCGCGGAGAGCTCGTTCGCCGACCGCCCTTTCCAGATCGCGTCGTCCTTCCATGTGAAATCGATATCCTGAGAGAACCGGAAGTAGCCCGTGTACGCTTTCACCAGGCATGTTCCGCCTTTGAACACGAGGTTCCCGCCTAGATACTCGTCGACGGACACCTCCTGCAGTAACCTGTGCAGGTGATAGTCCTGCTCGACGACATCCGACGCCCCGCAGTCCCTCGCCCTTGCCAGTCTCGTGAAGAAGTCCTTCATAGCGTCCCGACCACCAGTTCCCGGACCTTCCCAGGGTAGTTCCTGGAATAGGCCAGGACCGTCTCTGCGTCCAGACGGTCCCTGTACTCGACGAGTGGGGAG
>JAUPMC010000151.1 GCA_030836605.1 Thermoplasmatota archaeon
ACCATCCCATTATACGCAACGCTATATGACACGTGTGTCTCCTGGGGGAGCGTGATGGCGGGCCCGCGGGGAACGTCAGATTTTAAAATCCCCGAATGCCATCGTGGCTAGCGTCGGAGAAGGCACGGAGCCACAATCGCATGGCCACGCTCAAGATACAGATACGCGAGGCGCACATCGGGGACCTGGGGGAAGTCGCAGACCTCTGGGAGGAGATGGCGGAGCACCACGCGACGCTCTCACACCACTTCACGGTCTCCGAGGACGGCAAGGACAAGTACTCCAGGTACCTCGCGAGGAAGTTCTCGGAGAAGAGCACCAAGCTCGTGGTCGCGACGAGCGGCCCCAGGGTCATCGGGTACATGCTCTGCCTCCTGAGCCCCAACGCCCCCGTGTTCAAGGAGAGGACCGTGGGGCTCGTGTCCGATGTCTACGTGCGGCCGGAGTTCAGGATGCGCGGGGTCGCCAAGGAGATGCTCAAGTACGGCCTCAGGTGGTTCCACAAGAACAGGGTCGCCTCCGTCCAGCTCAGCGTCGCCGCGGCGAACTTCGCCGCCAGGTCCGCGTGGAGCCAGCTGGGCTTCAAGCCGCACATGATCCTGAAGCGCCTCGACCTCGACAAGTACCCCGCGACCAAGATGCTCTCGGAGGAGCCGATTGTCGTCAGGAAGAAGGTCGTCAGGAAGGTCCAGAAGACAAGGAAGGGGAAGTAGTTTGGAGGGGGCCGCCTAGGCGAACGCCTTCTTGAGCCTGGCCATGCCCTCTTCGATGTTCTTCTTGCCCGTGGCGTAGGATATGCGCAGGTGCTGCTCGCCCGCGCCCCCGAAGGCCGACCCGCCCGTGAGGGCCACCTCGGCCTTGTCCATCAGGTGGAGCGCCATCTGCTCGGAGTCCATCTTGCCCTCGTACCTCGGGAACACGTAGAACGCGCCCTTGGGGGTGTCGCAGTGGAGCTGCGGTATGTCCCCCATCAGCCTCATGATGAGGTCCCTGCGCTCGCTGAACTCCTTGACCATGGCGTTCACGCAGTCCTGGGGCTCCGTCAGCGCCGCGAGCCCGCCGTACTGAGCGAAGGTCGTCGCGTGCGTGATCGAGTGCTGCTGGATCTTGCCGACCGCCTTGAACAGGGGCTTCGGCGCGACGAGCCAGCCCAGCCTCCAGCCGGTCATGGCGTACGTCTTCGAGAAGCCGCTTATGGTGACCGTCCTGTCGAACATCCCGGGCTCCGCGGCTATGGAGTGGTGCTTCAGCCCGTCGAACACGATCTTCTCGTACACCTCGTCCGAGAGCACCACGAGGTCGTGGTCCTTCGCGAGGTCCGCTATCCCCTTGATGTCGTCCTTGGTCGCCACCGAGCCGCACGGGTTCGACGGCGAGTTCAGTAATATCATCTTCGTCTTCGGCGTGATGAGCTCGGCGACCGTCTCGGGCAGCACCCTGAACCCGGACTCCTCCTTGGTGACGGCGGGCACGACCCTGCCGCCCGCGAGCGTCGCGCACGGCTCGTAGGAGACCCAGGCCGGGTCCGGCATGATGACCTCGTCGCCAGGGTTGACCGTCGCCATGATCGTCATGAATATGGCCTGCTTAGTCGGCGTGACCATCACGTTGGACGTCTCGCAGGGTATCCCGTTCTCGCCCTTGGCCCTCTTCGCGATGGCCTCCCTGAGCGCCGGCAGCCCCGGCCCGTCCAGGTACCTCGTCTTGCCCTCGTCCAACGCCTTCTTCGCCGCCTCCACGATGTGCTTCGGCGTGTCGAAGTCCGGCTCCCCGACGGTGAAGGAGATGATCTTCTTGCCCTCGGCCTTCTTCTGGCCGGCCAGCTCCTTCATCCTCATCGTCCCGGAGTCCTTGACGTTCTTGATGCGGTCCGCGATCATGTTACTCGCCTGAGGGGGTCAGGAATACCCGCAATATAAAGCATTACTGTTCGACTTTCGTCATCGTGCCGGGAAGGTGTCCAGCCGGACGCATAGTCTATTATCCGGAAAACGCGTTCGAACCGACGATGGCCCTCAGGACAGGCAAGCTGCCCCCGGAGCTGCTCAAGAGGATGCTCAAGCACACGGGCGCCCCGGACAAGAGGGTCGTGCTCGGCCCCAAGGTGGGCGAGGACGCGGCCCTGGTCAAGCTCGGGCCCTACACGCTCGTGCTCAAGACGGACCCGGTGACCTACGCCGCGGACATGATAGGCTGGTACGCCGTGAACGTGAACGCGAACGATGTGGCCACGAGGGGCGCGCAGCCCGCGTGGTTCCAGGCGGCCGTGCTCCTGCCCGAGGGCTCGGACGAGGCCCTGGTCGAGAGCATATTCGAGCAGATATCCAAGGCGGCGAAGGCCCTGGGCGTCGCGGTCACGGGGGGACACACCGAGGTCACCCCGGGCATAGACCGGCCGATCGTGGTCGGCGACATGCACGGGGTGCTCGTGGGCGGGGCCCCGATACTCACATCGGGGGCCGAGGAGGGCGACGCCCTGGTGCTCACGAAGGGCGCGGGCATCGAGGGCACGGTCCTCATCGCGAGGGAGAAGAGGGACGAGCTCCTCGGGGTCTTCGACAAGGAGTTCGTCGACAGGGCCGCGAAGTACCTGGTCGACCCCGGGCTCTCCGTCGTGCCCGAGGCGAAGGCCGCGCTCGAGTTCGGGGTCCACTCGATGCACGACCCCACGGAGGGGGGCGTGTCCATGGGCGCCCGCGAGATCGCCGAGGCGTCCGGGAGGTCCGTCGAGCTCTGGGCGGACGAGATACCCATAGGGCCAGAGACGGCCCGGATATGCGCCCACTACGGGCTGGACCCGCTCGGGCTGATGGGCTCGGGCGCGCTCCTGGCGACGTTCAAGGAGAAGGATGCCCAGGCGTACGTGTCGGCCCTCGGAAAGATGGGAGTGAGGGCGAAGATCGTGGGCAGGATAGGCGGCAAGAAATCCCGGTCCACGCTCGTCAGGGGCGGCGTGCCTACTCCGCTTTCTTCTTCCGAGCGGGACGAGGTTTTGAAGGTGCTTTAGCCTTCTTGGGCGTGTCCTTCTTGGGTGCCTCTTCCTTGGGCGCGTCCTTCTTGGGCGCCTTCGGCTTGAGCACATCCCCGTGCCTCTCGGCCGTGTCGATCGAGCACAGCACCTTCGAGGTGACGGTCCAGACCTTCATCATGCGGTCCCCGAGCGAGTAGCGCTTGGGCTTCAGCTTCGTCATGTCCGACTTGAACGCGCCCTTGGAGAACCCCCCGATGATGACGACGACCCTGTCGCCCTCGAGCTCCGCCATCCGCCCCGCGAGCGTGTCCGTCTTATCGCCCGCGGCGTCCAGCACGATGACCGTGTCCGGCTTCAGCGCCGTCACGAGCGTCTCCAATGTGACGCCGTGCCTCAGCTCGAGCAGGGCGTTCTCCGCGGACGGCACGACCTGCTGCTCGTAGAGCGTCTCGATCAGACCAACGAACCTCGGGTAGTTGGGCGGGAGCCTCGTCTCAGGGTTCACCGCTATGACATCGTTGTTCCTCGTGTGCACGAAGACCCTCAGCCTGCCCCCGACGGACAGGTCGGAGTCCATGCACAGCATCAGGAAGAAGTGGGGTATGTCCGGCCGGCCGCGCCTGTCCGACTCCCTCAGCTTGCCGAACGCCGGGTGGTGGTGCGACGCGTCCAGGAGCATCTTCTCCGGGGCCTTGCCCCGCGCCCTGGCGTTGTTCAGCACGCACCTCTCGTTGGCTATCTCGGGCGGTATCAGCTCGAGCTCGGTGTCCGCCAGGACGAAGAAGAACTGCCTGCTCACGAGAGCACCTCCGGGAGCACGCCCCTGTCCGCGGCGAACCTGACCTCCTGCGCGATCCTGCGGCCGGTCGACAGGCCGGGCTCGAGCAGGTCGGAGTACGGGGACCCCGATATGAACGGGTTCGTGCCCGCGACTATCCTGGAGGATATCTCGAACACCTTGATCTTGAGGTCGTCCGTCACGATCGCCTCGAGGCAGAACGGCCCTATCATGCCCCCGAACAGCTCGATCGAGCGCTCGACGGCCTTCTCGCCCAGGTCCAGGAGCTTCGGCAGGAGCGACTCCCTCACGACCACGGGTATGTTCCCCGTGACGACGAAGGACGGGAACAGCCCGTGCCTCTTCAGCTCCTCCTGCGCCCCGAGCTTGTACATCTCGTCGACGTTGGACTCGTCCCGTCTGTCCATGCTGAGCAGCTCGAGCACGCCCTTCTTGAGCCTGTACCCCTCGCTCCTCACGGGCGAGTAGAAGAAGTGGACGTAGTACCTGGTCCCGAGCACGTACTCCTGGATCGTGAACCTCTGGGAGCTGTCTATCCCGAGCTTGAAGTCGGGGTAGTCCTTCGCGATGAAGAACCCGCGGCCGCCCTTGGCGCCGTCGTACTTGACGAGCACGGGCCGGTTTATCATCTTCGGGTCCTCGATGATGTCCGGCATCTCGACGCCCGCGGACATGAGCCACTGCCTGCTCATCTCGCGGTTGCTCTCCCACTCGAGCACGCGCCTGTTCCCGAATGTGGGCACCTCGAGCTCCTCGAACTTCTTCGGGGTCATGTACTCGACGAAGGACCCGTGGGGGACGAGTATGATGTTCTGCGCGACGAGGTCGTCCGCCATGTCCAGCAGGTCGAGGTACGAGTCCACCTTGAGGAACTCGTCGGGCTTGCCCCTGGGGAACGCGTCGTAGAACTTCGTGTGCTGGCCGACGGTTATCCCGACGGTCTTGAAGCCCTCCTTGCGGGCGCCGTCGAAGATCTGCAGCGAGGTGTGGGAGCAGACGGTGGCCATCTTGAGCTTGTCCTTGTCGTAGCCCTCCACTATCTTCTCGATGCGTTCTTTTGGAACCATTACCGGCAATATCCGGTTATTCCATTTAAAACTTCCCGTGCTGAAATAGGGCGTGTACGCCCGAGCCAGTGCGCTCCCCGGGCCCGCCTGAACACCCCTCCCGGACGGAGGGCGCGCCCGGACGCTAGAGAGAGAACACGTTCCGCTTCCGCTCGGTCGGCGTGTACGGGCAGGCCATCTGACACTCGGTGCACATCACGCGCGTCCTCGGGCTCAGCTTCGGCTCGTGCTTCGCGAGCAACGGCCTCAGCGCCTTCGGAGGGTTGTCCAGCTCGCCCGCGCCCACGAGGCATCTGTCAGGGTCCACGAGGTACGGCTTCTCCAGCGCGCCCGCGGGACACGCCCTGACGCAGCGGGTGCACCTGCCGCACAGGTCCCTCTCCAGGGGCCTGTCCGGCGGCATCGGCGCGTCCGTCACGACGGCCCCGAACCTGAGCCACGGCCCGTGCTTCTCCGATATCATGAGCGAGTTCTTCCCGTAGCTCCCTAGCCCGGCGAGCATCGCGAGGCTCTTCAGGTGCACCAGCTCGGACGGGTACCCCGCGAGCCACCCGTCGTTCCTGAGTATCGAGATGATGTCCCTGGAGATGATGCTGAGAGGCAGGTAGCCCGGATACGAAATCGCCCCGGACGACCGGTGCACCTCGAGCTCGTCCGCGTCGTCGGCCGAGGGCACCCCGAACACTATCGCGCTCCTGGCCGCGGGCATGCCCTTCCTGATGGGCTCGGTCCACCTGTTGACCGTGAACCCTATCTTCACCCTCGGGAGCGAGTCCGCGGCGTCCACGGACGCCACCCCGAACGCGGCCGCCCCCCTCCTGGTGGCGGCCTCCTTCAGCCTTGAGCGCAGGTCCACTGGAACGTTCTTCGCTGTCATCGGCCCATGTAATCCACGCGAGACCCGATAATCTTCACTGTCGTGGTGGAACGATTATATCCCGGCAACGGCTGGGGACTCCCCGATGTCCAAGACAGGGAGGAGGCTGCTCTCAGGCGTCAGCACGAACGTGCTCGTGCTCGGCGTGGTCAGCATGCTCACGGACATGAGCAGCGAGATGATCTACCCGATCCTCCCGCTCTTCCTCACGGCCATAGGAGCGACGGGCCTGATGATAGGGCTGATCGAGGGCGCCGCAGAGTCGACGGCCTCGCTGCTCAAGGTGTTCTCCGGATGGTACTCGGACAGGCGCGACCGGCGCAAGCCGTTCCTGCTCGGCGGATACGGCCTGAGCGCGCTCGTCAAGCCCGTGCTGGTGCTCGCCTCGAGCCCGTGGCAGGTCTTCGGGATCCGGATATCCGAGAGGGTGGGCAAGGGCCTCAGGAGCGCCCCCAGGGACGCGCTCATAGCCGATTGCACGGCCCAGGCGTCCATGGGCAAATCGTTCGGGTTCCACAAGAGCATGGACTCCGCGGGGGCGGTCCTCGGGGTCGTCGCCGCGCTCGTGGTACTCGCGCTGGCCGCGTCGATGGAGGAGCTCGAAGCGTACAGGCTCGTATTCCTGATCGCGACGATACCGGCGTTCGTCGCGGTGGCCGTCATCGTGCTGTTCGTGAGGGAGAAGGAGGGCTGCTCCAGGGGCGCCAAGGGGGCGTTCATAAGGGACATCTCGAAGCTCGGCCGGGAGTTCTGGGTGCTCATGGCCATCGTAGTGACGTTCTACGCTGGCGAGGTCAGCTACGCGTTCTTCGTGCTGCAGGGGCAGGCCTCGGGGCTCTCGGACACGACGGTCATCACGCTCTACCTGCTGTTCAACATCGTCTTCGTCCTCGTGGCCATCCCGTCGGGGAGCCTCTCCGACAGGCTCGGGAGGAAGCCCGTGATACTCTTCTCGTTCTCCATGTTCGCCGTCACGTGCGTGACCATGGCCGTCGCCGACGGCCTTGTCCTGCTCGCGGTCGGCTTCGGCCTCTTCGGCCTGTACAAGGGCACCTCCGAGGGCGTGCTGAAGGCGTATGTGGTCGACGTGATCCCCAAGGACCTCAGGGGCACGGCGCTCGGGGCGTTCCACACATCGGTCGGCCTCGTCATGCTCCCCGGCGGCATCGTCGCCGGGCTCCTCTGGGACTCCGTCGGGCCGTGGGCGACCTTCGCGTTCGGCGCGTGCGCCGCCGTGGCCGCGTCGCTGCTGCTCGTCTTCACTGGCAGGCGCCGCCCGGCATAGGTTCATCAAGGCCATCGCCATACACCCCGCCAGGAGGAGGCTGACATGCACATCTCGAAGAACCTGGCCTACGGCATGATGGCCTTCGCCGCCGTGATGTGGGGCACGTCGGGCACGCTCACGGTCCTAGCGATAGAGGCCGGGGCCACGGCGAACCAGGTCGCCCTGTACGGCACGCTCGCGTCCGCGGTCATACTCGTCCTCCTCCTCCTGGTGTTCGACCGGAAGGCGTTCAAGATCAGGTTCAAGGACCTGCCCGCGCTCACCGTGTTCGCCGTCATCACGGGCACCCTGTTCTCGCTGGCGTGGTACAACGCGGTCGACCTCACATCCGTGTCCACCGCCCTGATACTCCTCTACTCGTACCCGAGCATGGTCTCCATCGCCTCGGTGTTCCTCCTGGGCGAGAAGATGACCGCGTCGAAGCTGATAGCCCTGCCCCTGACGTTCGTCGGGTGCGTGCTCGTGGCCAGGGCGTACGACCTCGAGGCCATCAGGGTCGACATCGTCGGGGTCGCCCTGGGCCTGTTCACGGCCTTCGCGGCCACCGTGTACTACGTCTGGGCCAAGAAGCTCCTGACGGTGTACTCCTCGAGCACGCTCGCGCTGTACATGACCCTGCTCATGATCCCTGGGCTCCTGCTCGCCGTCAACCCCTTCTCCGCCATCGAGACCCCGCTCTCGGCGGACGCGTGGCTGTACATATTCCTCATCGGGCTCCTCCCGGGCACGCTCGGGTTCGTCGTCGCGATGTTCGCCCTCAGGCACGTGGAGGCGAGCAAGGCGAGCATAATCGCGGGGATAGAGCCCGTGTCGGGCGTCTTCCTCGCGGTGCTGTTCATAGCCGAGACGGTGGACGCCCTCCAGGCGCTGGGCGTGGCCCTCGTCATCTCGTCCGTGTTCATAATCAGGTTCACGCAGAAGGAGGAGGAGAACCCCATCGTGGAGGCCCCTCCCACGCGCTGACCCGCGCCGGGAATCTCAAGAGAACAGGTGCTTCGCGCCGAGCACGAAGAACAGCATGTAGACCAGGAGCGCACGGTTGACGCCCGCGAGTATGTTCGCCATCGTGAACTCCCTCAGGGTCATGAAGTGCCCCTCCTTGTTCAGGATGGAGAAGAGGTACAGCGGGATCGTGTCGATCATGAACGGGATGGACATGATTGCGTAGAGCGCTATCGTGCCGAACCTGCGCACGAACACCTCGCTCTTGTCCAGGAGCCATTTGAACCAGCCCCACCGGGACATCTTCAGGGCCCCCTCGAGCGCGGAGCCGATGTAGAACACCGCGAACGCGCCCGCCCCCTTCCCGAGGCCCATGACGATCGCCTTCAGCGGGAACGGGACGCTGGGGTTCACGACGAGCATGATCTCGATGGGGATCGGCAGGATGATGGTCGCTAGGACGCAGAACGCGAAGAATATGAGGAGGTAGACGACCGGGTCCGCCTCGTGCTGCGACAGCAGATCCGTCAACTGGTCCCAAAATCCCATGCAATCCTCGCCCTCGGTAGCCTTTTTCCGTACTTCTAGGTTGCCTTGGGAGCCCCCTCGGGCGGGACGTGCCCCGACCCACCGAAATAGGGGTACCCAGTTAAATAATCCTTGGTACGTATAAATACCAAAGCCTTATATTCATGTAATCTCATGCCCATTAGAAAGGGATGCGCATGGCCAAGGCCGAAGAGAAGGACGCCGACTGGTTCGCACAG
>JAUPMC010000152.1 GCA_030836605.1 Thermoplasmatota archaeon
ACGGCATAGTCTACACCGGCAGGGACGAGGTCCACATCCACGCGCTCGAGTACGCCGAGAAGGGCAAGGTTGTCCCGGTCGACTTCAAGGGCTCCGCGCTGTTCCACTGCGGGCCCATCATGAGGAAGGTCGGGGAGAAGTGGGAGGTCGTGGCGGCCGGCCCGACGACGTCCTCCAGGATGAACTCGCTCGAGCCGCAGTTCATCGAGAAGTTCAGGCCAGGGGCGATCATAGGCAAGGGCGGGATGTCCCAGCCCACGATCGACGCGATGAAGAAGTTCGGGTGCGTGTACCTTGCCATAACCGGTGGCGCGGCCGTCCTTGCCGCCAAGGGCATCAAGGATGTCAAAGGGGTCGAGTGGTACGAGCTCGGCATGCCCGAGGCGATATGGATCATGGACGCCGACAACTTCGGTCCGCTGACCGTCGCCATAGACACCCACGGGAACAGCCTGTTCATGGACGTGGGAGCGAAGGTCAAGGAGAACGAGCAGAAGGTCCGCCAGAAGCTCGGCCTCAAGTGACAAACGCTGACAATCGCCGGGCCACGCGCCCGGTCACTTCCTTTTCTTATCCTTCTTCTTGCGTTCCCTGTCCTTCTCCCGGCCGGACTCAGGCCGCTTCTCGCCGGCCTCCTCCTCGCCCTCCTGGTCGTAGACCGCCGGGGCCTTCCCTGGGGACTCGAAGGACCTGACCCTGAGCATGACCGCCAGAGCGAGGATGATTATCGTGAGGAACAACGCCAGTATCATCATCGAGTGGGCGAGGTCGAAGCCGAAGAAGAACCCGCCGAAGCTCTCGGGGACGGGCTCTATCAACACCTCTCCCAGGTCCAGACCCTCCTCGGGCACGACGACCGGGGACAGCTCCAAGGGCATGTACCCGTCCAGGTAGAACCGGACCGTGTAGTTCCCCCTGACCAGGCCGGGTACGACGAACAGCCCCTCGGTGTTCGTGATCGTGCTCCTCTGCGTGCCCTCCTGGCCGAGCACGATCACCGCGACCCCGGATAGGACGCCGTTCGTGCTGGTCGAGAGCACCATGCCGGAGAGCGACGGCCCCGGGAGGCTGGTCATGTTGATATTGACCTGCGTCTCGCTCCCCCTGGCGATGACGACCCCGTTCACGGTGACTGTGTTGTACCCTTCCAGGGACGCCGTCAGGCTGTAAGTGCCCACGGTGATGTTGGCGATCTCGTAGTACCCTTCGATCGACGTGTTCGCGGACAGGTCCGTTCCCACGACCGTGATCAGCACCCCGGGCACGAGGAACGTGCCCGAGCGCACGATGCCGTACAGCTTAGTCGGCTTCTCCGCAAGCTGGAAATCGACACCCGTGGTCTCCTCTCCGCTGAGGACCGTGACGCCAGATACAGTCGAGGTCTCGAACCCCGCCATCGTCGCCGTCACCGCGTATGTCCCGGACGGGAGGTCGGGTATCCTGTACTCCCCATCGACGTCGGTGGTCGCAGTCACCGTGACGGTGCCCACCCTCACCGAGACCGAGGCGTTGTAGAGCGTCTCCTCGGTCAGTACGTGCGTGACGGTCCCGGATATCGCCCCGGTCAACGAGACCATGAAGAAATTGAGCACCACGAACCCGCCCGTCGCCATGACGACCTCCTTGGTCTGGTTGGTGTACCCGGTGGCCGTCGCCGTCACGGCGTAGGTGTAGCCCCCAGGCACGCCGTACACGGAATAGACCCCGTCCGCGTTCGTCGAGTTGGAGTACCCGAGGGTCGATATGGCGACAGTCGCGCCAGGGACCGGGCCTACGGCGTCCTCGACGAGGCCGTACAAGATGCCCCCCCTGATCACCAGCGTGATCTCCTCGTCGCCCCATGGCATGAGGGTGACCTCGACCAACTCGGAGGAGACATAACCGGACTTGTTCGCGTAGACGAGGTACTCCGTCCCGGTGGGATCGGCAGGCAGGTAGTCGATGAACGCGAACCCAGTCTCGTCGGTCTCGTTCGTGTAGTTCGTGTTGAGGACGATGACCTGCGCGTCCGCGATAGGCCTCCCGACCTCGTCGGTCACGAAAGCGGATATCGCCCCTGAGTCCTCAGACTGCAGGGCCGTGGCCCCGAGGGGCGCGCGATGGCAAACCTCGGACATGGCCGGGATGAGCGACGCTAGCATCACTGACACGATGAGCAGTGCCGCCCACCGGGCTGAAAACCGTGAGGTTCTGGCCATGGTCCTTTCTCGGTCGGCAACAATCACCTCGTCTCGATAAATACATTTGCCGCTCCTTCGGCGGTCCGCGGCCCCCCGGACAACGTATTAATACGGACACCTGATAACGAAGACGAATCGACGGTCTGACCGCATGATAGAGAAGGTATTGGGTAGGTCGAGCACGGAAGGCGTCCTTGGGCTGATGCACCCCGTGGTGTCGGCCTGGTTCAGGACGAAGTTCGGGGACGTGACGGACGCCCAGGCGATGGCCGTCCCGGTCATACACGCGAAGGGCAACGTGCTGGTGTCATCCCCGACAGGCTCCGGCAAGACGCTCACCGCGTTCATGTCGATAATCAACGAGCTGACGCTCCTGGACCAGGGAGGGGAGCTCGAGGACAGGATATACGCCGTGTACATCTCTCCTCTCAAGGCCTTGGCGAACGACATAAACGAGAACCTGCTGAGGCCGCTGCAGGAGATATCGTCAGAGTTCGAGAGGCGGGGGGCGAAGCCCCCCGAGATCAGGGTGGCCGTCAGGACCGGGGACACGCTCCCCGCGGAGAGGCAGAGGCAGCTGCGCTCCCCGCCGCACATATTCATCACGACCCCGGAGTCCCTCTCGCTCGTCCTGAGCACCCCCGTGTTCAGCAAGAAGTTCGAGAAGGTCGAGTACGTCATAGTGGACGAGGTCCACGAGATATGCGACTCGAAGCGGGGGGTTTCGCTCTCCGTGGCCCTCGAGCGCCTGAGGGGCATCTGCCAGAAGGACTTCGTCAGGATCGGGCTCTCCGCCACGGTGGCGCCGCTGGAGGAGGTGGCGGAGTTCCTCGCCGGGCTCGAGGACGGGAGGCCGAGGGACATCAAGGTCGTCGAGGTCTTCGCCCAGCGCGCGCTCGACCTCCAGGTGCTCTGTCCGGCGAAGGACATGACCGCGCTATCGTTCGAGGTCGTGAACTCGAAGATGTACGACCATCTCAAGGAGATGGTCGACGGGCACACGACGACGCTCGTCTTCACGAACACCAGGAGCGGGACCGAGAGCGTCGTCTACAAGCTGAGGGAGCGCGGCCTGGAGAAGGTGGGCGCGCACCACGGCAGCCTGAGCAGGGACACGAGGCTGGAGGTGGAGGACCAGCTGAGGGACGGCGCCCTGAGCGCGGTCGTGTCCTCCACGTCCCTCGAGCTCGGGATAGACATCGGGCACATCGACCTCGTGGTCCAGATAGGCTCCCCAAAGTCCGTGGCGAAAGGCCTGCAGAGGATCGGCCGGGCGGGCCACCAGTATGGGGGGACATCCAAGGGCCGCATACTGGTCTTCGAGAACGACGACCTGGTCGAGTGCGCGGTGCTGTGCCGGGCCGCCCACAGGAAGATGATCGACAGGGTCACGATCCCCAAGGACTCGCTCGATGTGCTGGCCCAGGTCGTGGTCGGCATGTCCATCGAGCGTCAGTGGACCGTCGACGAGGCGTTCGCGCTCGTCAGGCGGTCTTACTGTTACAAAGGTCTCCGGATGGCCGACTTCCTCAGCGTGGTCAAGTATCTAGGGGGGAAGGACGAGTTCGAGGGCGTCTACTCGAAGATATGGTACGACGACAAGGCCGGCACCTTCGGGAGGAGGCGCGGCTCGCGCATGATATTCTACCTGAACCAGGGCACGATCCCGGAGGAGGCGGACTACAAGGTGTACTCCGAGAGGGGCGCCCCGCTGGGGTCGCTCTCCGAGAAGTTCGTGGAACGGCTCTCGGTCGGGGACATATTCGTCCTGGGCGGGAGGAGCTACGAGTTCATCAAGACGAAAGGGACGAAGGCGTTCGTGAAGAGCGCCAGCGGCCGCCGCCCGACCGTGCCGTCATGGACCGGCGAGATGCTCCCCAGGAGCTTCGACCTGTCGGTCATGATAGGTCGGTTCAGGAAGGAGATGGACGAGCGGCTCGGCGTCATGCCGGACAAGGACATCTCCTCTTGGCTCATGCGGGAGTTCTCCGTGGACGAAGGCTCGGCGAACACGATCGTCAGCTACTCCAAGGAGCAGAAGCTCGTGGCCAAGCTGCCGACGGACGAGCGGCTGGTCATCGAGGGGTACGTGGACGCCTCCGGGGTCAGGCACGCGATATTCCACTTCCCGTTCGGCCGCAGGGTGAACGACGCCCTCAGCCGCGCCTTCGCCCATGCGCTCTCCGGGAAGCTCGGATGCAATGTCACCGTCAGCGTCACCGACGACAGCTTCATGCTCACGGCCCCGAAGACCTTCGAGCTCGAGGGGATCGAGAGGCTGGTCGCCTCGGGCGACCTCGAGCGCATCCTGCGGTCCGCGGTGAGGGACTCGGAGCTGTTCCACCAGAGGTTCCGGCACACGGCCACGAGGAGCTTCATGGTCCTGCGGAACTACAAGGGCCGCGAGCTATCGGTCGCGAGGCAGCAGCTCCGCTCGCGCAGGCTCCTGGACGCGCTCCACGAACTGTCAGAGTTCCCGGTCATGTCCGAGACATACACCGAGATCCTGACGGAGGTGATGGACCTGGACAACGCCAGGGAGGTCCTCGGGACGATCGAGTCAGGCGGCAGGAGGGTCGAGTACTTGCCGTTCTCCGGGGTCCCGTCGCCGTTCGCCCACAACGTCATCCTCGTGGGCGTGTCGGACATAGTGCTGATGGAGGACCGGAGCATGCTCCTCCGGGAGATGCACAGGAAGGTGCTCGCGCGCGTGATGGGCGACGACGCCCTGTCCGAGTACCAGTTCGACCAGGATGAGGTCGCGGGCCACTTCGCGCGTAAGTTCAGGCGCGTTTCGTCGAAGGATGACCTCCTCGCCCTGCTCCGCGAGTCGGGGCCGATGAACATGTTCAGGGAGAAGGGCGAGGACGTGTTCTCCCATTCGGACCAGCCCTTCGACGTTGTGCGGACATGGGCCGCGGAGCTCCTCAGGGAGGGCAAGGCCAGGTCCGTATGGATGGGCGAGGATGTCTACATCTCATCCGACATATGGCCGCTCTATAGGTGCCTGCACGCGCGCCCGCACGAGCTCACCCCAGTCCAGGACGGGGTGATGCGGCTAGTCTCCGGGGCGGGCATGGACCTTGAGGAGGTCTCAAAGTCCATGGGGGTCCCGAGGGACTCGGTCCGCGAGGCCATGAAGCGGCTGGAGATCGCCAACATGGTCTTCAGGTGCTCCGTGAAGGGGGAGAAGTTCTCATTCATGGCCGCCCCCGCCGACCGTCGGTCCAGGTCGGAGTGCGTCGAGGAGGCGGTCGTCAGGCACCTGTCGTTCCACGCGCCGTTGGCGGTCGAGGACCTGGCATACGAGGTCGGGGTCCCGGAGGCCGAGGCCTCCGAGGCCCTTGAGAGGCTCGTGTCCCGGGAAGCGGTGGTGTCGGGCAGGTTCGTGGTCGGGGAGCACCAGCAGTACATCATGGCGAAGGACTACCTGAAGCTCAAGTCCAAGGGCGCCCCCGTGCTCGACAGGGAGCAGGTCAGGTCATACGTCGAGCGGAAGACCTTCTCGAGGACCGCGTCCGTACGCGAGTACTTCGAGAAGGTGGGGGAGGCTGGCATGGCCTACGACGTCTACCGCCGGGTCGAGGGGTTCTCGATGGACGAGTTCGACGCGATGAGGGCGAGCGGCGAGCTGCTTCTCGGGAGGTTCCTCAGGGGCAGGTTGCGGTATGTCCTGGCCGAGGACGCCCCTTACTACCTAGGGGCCTTCAGGAGGGAGCGTCTGAACAGGTTCGAGGACAGCATACTGACCTCGTTCAGGAAGCTCGGGGCGGGCACCTACCAGGACATCTCGGAGGCCGCCGCGTTCCCCCCGGACGCGATGCGGGAGCACTTCGATTCGCTCGACAGGAAGGGGTACTTGCTCAGGCTGCACGACGGCAGCGAGGCCTGGACCTCCAGGAACATGTACGCCCCGTGCGAGATAGAGCCCGTGGTCGACGGCGCCCTCGAGCACGTGCTGCTCAGGTATGTCCGAGGATCAGGGCCAGTCACGTTGATACAGGTCGCGTCGTACCTCGGCGTGGAGCCAGATGTCGCGAGGAGGCTCCTCCGCGAGATACGGGCGAAGGCCGTGTCCGTCGGGCTCGAGAGGACCGAGATGTTCCTGTTCCCGGGGGAGATGCAGGAGATCGAGTCCTTCACCGGAGGGGACGACGCGGTCCGCATACTCTCGCTGTACGACCCGTTCCTGAGCGACAAGTGGGCCGCGGTCACCGCCAGGTACGGCGAGGGCTGGATGTTCCCGGTCGTTCACAGGGGGCAGGTCATGGGCATGGTCGAGATGTGGCTCATGGCCGGGGCGGTGGAGGTCAGGGAGGTGGTTCTGGAGGACCGCGCCTTGCTGGGGGAGTTCCTCGAGGCGCTCGACGAGACGATGAGGTTCTACTCGGCCCAGAACGCCGACGTCGTCAGGGTGAAAGGCGTGTTCGACACCGAGGTCACGTCGCTCGGGCGCGAGCATCTGGACATCTTCCTCTCCCACGGGTACGTCGAGTCGAACGGGATGCTTGTCAAAGGTCCGGTCGTCACCGAGTGCTTCGACCGCTCTGAGCTCATCGACGCCGTCTTCTCGCTGCAGCATTTCGAGGAGGGGGACAGGCTCGAGGACATGGACGCCGCCATCGACCTGCTCGGCGGGCTCAGGAGCGACGCTGAGGCGCTGATACGCGCCGAGCGGTTCGAGCCTATCGAGCGCATGAGGAAGCGCGGATACCTCGTCCGAGGGCACCTGATGCCCGACAGGTCCGGGTTCTGCCGCGAGGAGGACGCGTCGGTCTGCAGGGCCGCGAGGGCGGGGGAGAGGACGGATGAGGAGAGACTGGTCCTCAGGGTCGTGAAGGACCAGCAGCCAGTGTCGAGGAACCGGCTGCTGACGATATCCCCTCTGGGCCCGGCAGAGACGATGGAGGCCGCGAAGTCCCTGTACCTGTCGTCCGAGCTGTACCTGGACGCGACGAACGCCTATGTGGGCGCGAGGCGGACACGCATGTCCCAGATGACCGCGAGGGACAGGGTGGTCAGGAGGCTCTTCGAGGCATACGGGGTGATGACGGCGGAGACTCTCGCGTCCCTGCTGAGCGGGGACATGATCATGCGCGACGTGAGGGCTAGCCTGAGGCGGCTGGAAGCGGAGGGCTACCTCGTCAAGGGACATCTCCAGCGCGGCTCGAATGTCATCCACTGGGCCACGCGTGAGGCCTTCGGCAGGCTCGGGAAGGCCCACCCGCGCGCCGGCGTGGTGCTCCCGCCACTGGACAGCCTCACGACCTTCCTCAGGGCGGCGTATCGGGACATCCTGCCAGAGACGGGCAGGCACGCGGTCTTCTCGGGGTCGAGACTGATAGGGTCGTTCGACGGCCGGTCCAGGAAGGGCGCGCTCGTCGTCTCCGACATCGTCGGGGAGGATGGTTGCCGAGAGATCATCGCCGCCTACGCGCGCAGGCTCGGCATCGCGCTCACGGAGGACGACGAGGGCGTGGTCTCCGAATGGGAGATCATGGAGTTCTACCGGAAGAGCCACCCGGGCGCGTGAAGACGCACCCGCCGGCGCAGGACAGCACACGCTCGTTGTAGTAGAGGTATTCCTGGGCGTATCCCGCGAGGTCGCCGAACCGTCCAGACGCGAACCCCCGCAGGTGGCGGTAGGAACCCTTCTCAGCATACAGCCTCAGCAGTGCCCGCTCCATCCAGACATCGATGGGGAACGCCGTCAGTCTGCCGAACCCGAAGAGCGACACGCAGTCAGCGACCTTGTCCCCCACTCCGCTCAGGGTCAACAGCTCCTCGCGCAGCTCGTCGTCTGGCATCCGGCGCATCCTATCGAGTCGTCCGTCGTCGACGGCCTCGCAGACCTCGGCCAGGTATCTCGCCCGGTACCCGAGGCCGAGCGACTCCAGGTCGCGGACCGACGCCTCAGCTAGCCTGTCCACGCTCGGGAACGCCCGCACGTCTTCGGTTATGGGGTCGCCGTAGCGCGTCGAGAGCCGCTCTATCATCTTCTTTATCCTCTCGATGTTCGTGAATGTCGCGAGGACGTAGCTGGCGAGGCATTCCCACTCGTCCATCTTGACCAGCCTCAGCCCGCTCACGGACTTGATACCCCTCTCCATCACGGGGTCCTTGGACAGCTCTCGGACCACGCGGTCCGTGTCGTCGCCGAGCCTGAGGTATTCGAAGACCCTCTGGCGGAGGTCCGGCACACTTGGCTCGGAGTCCGCTCGGAGCCATCCGCTCCCCGCGCGCAACGTGACCAGCGCGTCCCCGATCGGCCCCCTCCAGACGCCGGGGCCGAGCTCCTCCCATCTGAACGTCTGCCCGCAGCCGAGCGTCTGGCCGAGGTCGAGGTGCCGCACCTTGAGTCTCACGGTCATGTGTCACTTCTTGAGGTTCATCTCTTGTATCCGAACTTCCTCAGCATCGCCTTCCTGTCGGCGATGTCGCTGTCGCCCTCGACGCCCTTCGGGCTCTCCCCGTCTATGACCCCTATTATCCCCCGGCCCCTCTCGTTGCCCGCGACGATGACATCCAGCGGGTTGGCGGTGGCGCAGAATATCCCGCAGACCTCCTGGACGTCCCTGAGCCTGTTGAGTATGTTGATCGGGTAGGCGTCGCGGATGACCAGGACGAACGTGTGCCCCGCCCCTATCCTGCTGGCGTTGTCGGTCGCGGCCTTCTTCAGCTGCTCGTCGTTGCCCTCGACCCTGACAAGGCAGGGCCCTGATGCCTCGCAGAAGGCCACGCCGAACTTGGCCTGCGGCACCGTCCCGACCACGGCCTCGTAAATGTCCTCCACGGTCTTGATGAAATGAGACTGGCCGATGATCACGTTGGCGTCCTCGGGGAATTCCACCCTGACTGACTCAATCTCCATGACTGCCCCTGGTCGACAGAAACGCGGACCACCGGGAAATACGATTGTCCCCATCGTTAACAACCGGAGGAATCGCAATGGTTAACTATTTATCCAGGCATACCGTAAACTGCGACAATACGTTACGAGGAGGCCCTGCGAGTTGTCAGGTTCTAGCGGGGAGAAACTTTGCCCCATCTGTGATTCTCCAATCCAGCCAGGTTCTAAGAAGTGCGCCTTCTGCGGCACTGACCTGAGCATATTCGACATGGATGCCGGGAAGTCCGAGCCGGCCAAGTCAGCGCCGCCTCCGCCCGCACCCAAGCCGTCGATGGAGTCGAGGGTCAGGGAAGTCCTGTCACCGCCGCCGAAGGCACAACCCGCCCCGGCGCCAGCACCGGAGCCGAAGCCTCGGCCCGCGGAGGCGCCTCCGCAGACGGCGTCAACGTTGATGCCCTCTCCTAAGCCCGCGACTCAGCCCGTCCAGAAAGCCCCGACACCGGTCGTCGCGGAACCGCCCAAGCTGGCAGAGCCAGTCGCCGAGGTGAAGGCCCACGGCTACTTCGACTGCCCCGAGTGCGGGGTCAAGGTGGAGGAGCACGCGAGCTCTTGCCCGGGTTGCGGCGTCATGTTCGCCGAGGAAGGCACTGAGATGTTCCAGTGCCCCGCGTGCAACACGCTCGTCAGCATAGATTCCAAGACCTGCCCGGGCTGCGGCGCCATGTTCGTCGAGTCCGAGGAGGAGGCGCCTGCCGAGGAGCGCGCTCGCCAGGCCGAGATCGAGGTCGAGGCGCCGATAGCGGAGGTCAAGCCGCCTACGGCGGAACCCATCCTGCAGAGGGAACCGGAGCCAGAACCCGTCCGCACAGCGCGGAAGGAGCCGGAGCCAACCCCGGAGCGGGAACCGGCCGGCAAGAAAGGGTTCGGCGGCCTAGGATGGTTCAAGAAGCGGAAGAAGGAGCCTGAGCTAGAGGAGGATGTCGAGGAGCCAGTCCGACCGAGGGCCCCCGCTGCCGCACCCGCGCAAGTGCCAGTCAAGACCTACGAGGAGCAGACCAGGATCTCTGAGCCGGAGCCGGAGGCCAGGGAACCGGCGCCTGCCCCACCCGCCCAGGTCCAAAAGGAGCCCGCGACGCCCGACACCAAGGCCAAGGGCAAGGAGCTCGCGCGCATGCTCGCCGAGATGAAGCCGTTGCTTACGCTCGCGTACGAGAAGGACATCGATGTCACCGAGAGCAAGAAGCTCATCGACGAGGCGGCCGAGGCCGGCAGGGACCGCCAGCTCGACAATGCGCTCGAGTTCGTCAACAGGTCCAAGGGGTTGATGATGGCCAGGATAGACGACCACCTCGCGTCCGCCATCATGCAGCTCAAGGAGGAGACCGATGTCGCCAAGTCCCTCGGCGGGGACGTGTCCCGCGCGCTCACCTACCTCCACGAGATAGAGAAGGCGAAGGCCGCTGGCGACGCCGAGGCGGCGTTCGTGTACGCCGAGAGGGTCTCGAACGAGCTGCTGCCGATTACTGGACGATACAAGGAGGCGAGGAACAGGACCGCCGCGCTGAGGTCCCTCGTCGCTGACTGCGAGATATTGATACTCGACACGAAGGAGGCCAGGGCCGCGCTCTCGGAGGCGAACAGGGCTTTCGAGGCGAACGACTTCGACAGGGTCGAGATGCTCGTCAAGCAGGCCACGGACAGGCTCTACAGGGCCATACCGGACCGGGTGAACGAGGAGATGCACTCGGCCAAGGCCCAGCTCATCGAGGCCAAGATGAAGAACGTGAACACGACCCCGATGATCACGATACTCAAGTCCGTCAGGACGCTGATGAAGTCGGGGGACTACTCTCAGGCCCTGAAGGAGATGAAGGATTTCAAGGAGCAGATGCGGAAGGTCATGTGAGGTTGAGGACCTCCATCTCCCGCTCCAGGATGGAAGTCTCCTGCTCCTTCATCGTCTGAGGCGACAGCGAGACCGCGAACACGCACTTCGACTCCGACACCTCGTCGACGAGGCTCCTCAGGAACCTGAGCACGGCGTCGAAGTTCGTGTTGCTCGCCAGGTACTGGATGCCGTCCAGGACGACCATCCCGTCCCCCTCGCCCCCCATGAACTCCTGTATCTTGTGGATGATCATCTCGAGCGAGGGCGGGACCGTGTTCTCCAAGGAGCTCTGCTTGTCCGTCAACCACAGTATCTGCGGCGTCTCCTTGAACTCGTCCTTTATCCTGCTCGGGTTCATGCGCGTGATCACGAGCCCCCGGTAGCCCTCCGCCATCATCCTGCTGAGGAGGACGTTGCTGTACATGGGCTTCTCCTCCTCGATCAGGTAGCAGTGCCCGGGCAGGACCTTGACCTCTTTCATGATCTCCTTCCTGGTCTCCTGGACCGGCGCCATGGGCTTCAATATGTCCGAGACGAGGTTGAGGTCCACGTCCATCTTCATGATGCTCGAGAACGCGATGATCTTGTTGAGCGTGCTCTCCAGCTCCCGCACGTTCTGGGTCACCCTCTCCGCGATGTACTCCAGGATCTCGTCGCTGAGCTTCAGCTTCTTCTCGTAGGCCTTGACCCTGAGTATCTTGACGCGCGTGTCCATGTCCGGGGGCTGCAGGTCCACGGTCAGTCCCTTCTGTATCCGCGCGTTGAGCCTGTCGCTGAACCCGGGTATCTGCGTCGGCAGCCGGTCGCTCGCCAGGACGGCCTGCCTCCCCGACTCGATCATGCGGTCGATCACGTGGACGACCTCCCCCTGGGCCTTCTCGTTGGCCGCGAGGAACTGCATGTCGTCCAGGAGCAACAGGTCCGCCTGGTTCAGGGCGTCCCGTATGCTCTTGAGGGCGTCGGTCGTCCCACACTGCTCCACGGCGTCCACGAGTTTGTCCGATGGGACGTACAGCAGTGACAGCTTGGGGTTCTTCTTGAGCATGTGGCTGCCTATCGCGGAGATCAGGTGCGTCTTCCCGAGCCCGGAGCCACCGAATATCAGCAGCGGGTTGTATGTCTTCCCGGGGTTCTCGGCCACCGCGACGGCGGTCGCCGCGGCGAACTTGGAGCCTTGCCCGATGACGAACCCGTCGAACTTGAATTCCGGGACGAGCGGCTTCGAGAAGCTCGGGACGCCCCCGGGGCCGGCCGGGCACCTCGGGCACATGCCCGCCTCGTCGAGGTCACCGCCGCACGTGGGGCATTTCTGCTCCTCCTTGGCCTCCTCCTGCCCCTCCCCCTCCGGGGTCGACTGGTACTTGAGTATGAGGTCGTAGACGTCCGCGGCCTTCTCCTCGCGCCGCTTCCTCTCGAGCTCCTGCTTGATGGAGTCCTCCTCGTCCTTCCTCTTCTGGATCTTCCGCCTGATCTTCTCCTGAAGGAACTCGATGTCGGACTCTATCTCAGCTATCCTCGTGCGGTCGTCGAGCTTGGTCCTTATCTCGGCTATCTCCTGCTCAAGGCCGATGACGGGGAAGTTGTTGAGGATGGACTCGAACTGCTTCAGCTTCTGCGCGTCCCGCTCGAAGCTCGCCAGCTCCCTCGCGACCGCCTGCAGGCCCTTGCCCCGGGCCTCCTCGAGCGTGTCGACCTTGAACCCGCGCCTCCGCCACTCCTCGATCTTCTCTTTCGTGGCGTCCTCCTCCGGCTCCGCCTCGGGCTCCTCCGCCCGCGGGGCGGGCCTCTGGGTGGGAGCCCCGGCGATGTACGAGTCCGGGAACCTCCTCTCGAACTCCTCCCTGGGCACCCGGCTGTGGAGCTCTATGTTGGACGCCTTGTCCTGCGAGTCCTCGAGTATGAACCTGAGCGACTTCTCCCCGGTGTATATCCTGCGGAGCTCCCTGGGCTTCGACTTCTCGAACTCGTAGATGGCCATCATGGGGGTGCCCTGCTCCACCACGATGTATCCCGTGGAAGTCATGAACGGCTTTTCGAGGGTGACCTTGAGGTAACCGGTGAAGCTGTACTGCTTCAGATCGGCCAGGATGCCCTTCAGAGAATCTGGGCCGCCCTTGGCCGTTCGCACTACGATGCCCTCTGGTATGCGAAGGTCCGTGGCCATGTCTGGGTCTCTGTTGTGAATACGATGGAAGCCTAAAAACCCTTGTCCTGTCTTCCTGGACCGCCCGGTCGCGCGGGGAGGGTGTCAAAAGGCTTAATTAGAGAGAGCATCTTCACAACCTGCCTTGGCGCCACTGTAGCTCAGCGGTTGCGCGTGCGTCCGCGCACGCGCCGCTAGAGAGCGGCGGTTTCGTAAACCGCAGGCCGGGGGTTCGAGACCCTCCAGTGGCTCCACCTTTCGTTCTCACAAAGGTAATATGCAGAGTCATCGATGGGCCGGGCGGATGTCCCAGGGGTCAGTGGTCTTTGTCAACAGCCTCAAGTGCCCTTCGTGCGGCCTGACCACGTCGGGATACCTGCGAGACATCGGGGACGGCAAAGGGTCGGGCACGTGCCCCCGATGCGGGACGGAGATAGTCCAGTCGATACAGCCGGGCCTCGTGCACCAACTGCCGCCCCAGGGCTTGGCTGAGCCCGGGCGCGCGCGCATGCGCACGAGCGCTTACGGGTGGCTGTACACCCAGCCGAAGGCGGGCCCGAGGCTCTGCCTGCGCGAGATGTTGCGCATACCGTTCTCGCC
>JAUPMC010000153.1 GCA_030836605.1 Thermoplasmatota archaeon
CACGCCCGTCTCTATGTACGGCGACTCGTGGATGGTCGACGGGGAGTACTGCGTCCCGCCGATGGTTATCGTCGCCGAGGCGGAGTCCAGGTCGTATTGGTCGTTCGGCATGCCTATGTCCACGCCGTCGAGGTACCCGAAGTTGGTCATCCCGAACGAGTAGTCGATGTCGACGCTCCCGTCCTTGAGCACGTGGACGTCCAGGCGCTCGTACTGGACGCTGAAGCTGTACTCCTGCGCGGAGGCCGCGCCCGCGGGGAGCGGGAAGAGGCACACGGTGGCCGCCAGGGCCAACAGGACGGCGGAGATGAAAGAGATGGACGCTGAGGAGGGCATTGTCAAGACGGCATCACCACTTCGGGGCTTCCTGAAGGGCGAACACGACGCCGCAGTACGGGCACTTGGCCATCAGCCCCCCCTGGACGGCCGTGATGTCCTTGTCGGCTATCGGCGCGCCGCAGGACTTGCAGACCATGTCCTTCGGGAGCATCGCGCCGGAGCCGGACAGTGTGACATTGTATGTCTGTGAGATGAGCTTCGGCTTCGCGGCCTCGATCCTCTCGACCCTGTACACGTAGTACATGAGGGCCGCGCCTATCAGGACCATCACCGCGCCAGTGACGAGGTTCTCGACGCTCCACGCGACGATGAATATCGCGCCCAGGAGCACCAGGCATATCCCGACGAATGTGATCAACGCGCCCACGAGCTTGTTCATCGCCGCCCCCGACGGGGATGATTCCCGTTTCGCCACATATAACCTTGTCGGGAGAAGCCCGCGCGCTCAGCCCATCTGCTTGCCCACGGTCTCGTCCAGGATGGACAGGAACTCGTCGAGCTTCGCCTCGGGGATGGTCGCGCCCGCGGCCACCGAGTGACCACCGCCCACGCCCCCGACCTTCTCCGCCGCGCGCTTCAGCCCGGACGAGAGGTCCAGGCCCTTGGAGACGAGGTGTTTCGTTCCCCTGGTCGAGACCTTGACCTTCCCGTTCACCCGGGATATGGCGATCGTCGGCTTCGCCTGGTCCAGGATGTACTGCATCGCGAGGCCGCACTGCGCACCCGCGAGCGACGGGTCCGGCGCCTCGAAGTACTGTATGTTGGCCATCTGCTCCGCCCCGTCCTCCTCTATCCTGAGCAGCCGCTCGAGTATCTTGGAAGTGTATTGCCGCCTCAGCCCGTTGGCCACCGAGAGCGCCTCCTTGTCCCCCATGCTCAGGGCGACCCCGAGGCCCTCGTGGTCCATCCTGCCGCAGGCGTTCAGCAGGTCCGCGAGGTCGGATGTGCTCAGCTCCATGGACGGTATCCAGTGCACGTCCGACACGAGCTCCTCGACCGTCTCGGGCCTGCACCCCTGGCCCATCAGACGCAGCGAGAGCATCGAGGTCAGCTTCCTCCGGTAGACCTCGTCCAGGGAGCCCATCGGGGACTTCGGGTTGATCTTGACTGACTCGAGGAACGCGAGCACGTTCTCCTCCCTGCCCGACAGCCCTATGAAGTAGGGGTCGACCGAGTTGGATATCGTGTCCACGACCGTCGTCCCGGTCAGGTTCAGGCCGCGCTGGACGGTGATGTGCTTCCTCTCGACCGCCTGCTCGAGTATCTGCAGGTTCAGGCCCTTCATGCCGCCCATGTGCTGGCGGTCGCCCACGACGCCCGCGAGCGCGACCGGGGAGAGGTCCCAGTTCGCCGGGTCCATCACGACCGACAGCAGGAGGCTCAGGGAGGCCCCGCAGGCCTCCGTCATGCCGTCCATGCCGTGGAAGTGCGGGTTGACCTGCACGACCTTCTTGGACTTCCTGATGGGCTTGTGGTGGTCCAGGGCGACGACCTTCGCGTCCAGGGACTCGAGCCCGTCTATCTGGCCCGAGCCCATGTCCAGGAACAATATGTTCGGGTTGCCCTCCTTGGCTATCCGCTCCACGGCCTCGGGCTCCAGCCCCTTGACCATGGACAGATGGAACTGCTTCCCCATGCGCGTAAGGGCGCCTGCCATGACCGACGCGGCCGCGAGCCCGTCGGCGTCGTAATGAGAGATGACCCTGACATTGTCCGCCTTGTCCACGATCTTGGCCGCGTGCTTCACCGCGTCCGAGAAATCTGCCGGGAGTGCTATGCTCCCGTTCATGTCGGCCTCACTCGACCTCGAGCGCCGCGCTCGACATGGAGTAGAACCAGGACTCGGGGATGATGCCCTCGCGCTTGTAGTACTTCGTGAGCCTGCGGATCTTCGACTCGACCAGGTGCATCCCGCGGGCGTTGTGGTTGTCCTTCGGGTTCACGGTCACGTGCTTGTTTATCTCGACCGCTCTCCTCATGAGGCACGAGAGGTCCTCCGGGAGCTCGGCCTTGATGCCCTTCTCCTCGAGTATCTCCTTCATGCTCTTGCCCGTCGCGAGCCTCACGTTCGGGATCGCGTACTGGTCCCTCAGTATGAGGCCGATCATGGCCATGGTCTTGCCCTCGCCCGCCAGCTTTGCCGCCAGGTCCTTGACCTCATCGGCGGACTGGGTGACCCACTCTGGGTTCTTGTCCACCATGGGGCGCTTCGAGCCTGACGAGCCCTTCCTGCTTGAATGCATCCTTGACATCGTGCTCTATCTCCGATAGTAACTGGTTTGGCCTAGTGGCGAGGCAGGCCGACTATATTCTTCGCCAATTTAAAGCTTTCTACCATCTTCCGCGCCTGGACCAGCATCTCCTGGTACTCCACCAGGGGGAACGAGAGTTCCCCCGGGAGCTCCCTGAACATCCGCACCTCGGCTATCTCCTCCGAGGGCTTCCCGCAGCAGCACCTCGAATGGACCAGCCCAACGACGACCTTCCCGCCCTCGACCTCCAGGACCCCCACGGACTCCAGGGCCATGCCCGTCTCCTCCGAGAACTCCCTCACGGCGGCCTGCTCGTGGGTCTCCCCGGGCTCGAGCCTCCCGCCCGGCATCTCCCACGCGCGCCCGCGGTGGCGCACCATGACGAACTCGTCCCCGCTGAACGCGATGGCGTACGCGAACGGCTCCCCCGCGCTCATCGAGTCACCACGAAGGCCGCGTGGTCCATAGCGTACCGCGATATGTCGATGGCCTCGCGCACCTTGAGCCCCTTCGACGAGAGCTCCTCCCTCACCTCGGCGTACACGTCCGCCGGGGCCCGGTTGACATCCACGCTCCTGGACTTGAGCATCAGTATCCCGCGCTCGGCCTCGAAGTGCCTCATGTTCCTTGCGAATATCTCGGCCTGGTCCCTCTGCGCGATGTCCTGGTAGACGAGCCCCACGCCCTCGACCATGTGCGAGTAGTCCTCCGGCCTGGAGGCGTCCGCCATGATCGGTATCATGTTCTTCCGGGACTCGCACACGCCCACGAGGTCCCTGAACGAGCGGGGGGACACCTCGACGCAGTAGACGATGCCCGACGACGCGACGTCGGAGACATGGGACGCGGTCGTGCCCGAAGCCGCCCCGAGGTATAGCACCCTGCTGGATTGGTCGAGGCCGAGGTCCCGAACGCCCAGGAGCATGAGCGCCGCCAGCTTGGACCTCATCGGGTCCCAGGAGCGGTACTGGACCTCCCCGAACTCCACCAGGCGCTCCCCGTAGACGTTCTTGTCCCGGGCGGCGTTGACCGTCATGAGCGTCCGCCCGGTCGTGTAGACGTTCGGGGCGCCCTCGAGCTCCCTGAAGGGGTTCACCAGTGCCATGCGGGTGGGCCTATGCGTTCCCGAATAAAAGAGTTATACGTCCGACGGCATACGAACGGGCGATGCCGGAGGAGGAGGTCAAGGACCAGATAAGGTCCCTGGCGGAGAAGATGGAGAGCCTCGAGGAGTCCGTGAGGATGGTCTCGGGGCCGTACTCGCAGCTCCTGGAGTACCTGGAGCGGTTCCAGAGGATATCATCGAGCTACTTCCGGCTCATAGACCTGTACCAGAGGTACGGGGAGATATCCCCGGACCTGCTCATGCCGGGGGTCAAGGACCACATCTCCCGGGAGATCGTCAAGATACTCTTCGAACGGGACGGGCAGAACATCACGCAGATCACGGAGAAGCTCAAGGGCAAGAGGGGCTCGGCCTCGAGGAGGATCGTGAGGGAGCGGCTCAAGGCGCTCCGGGAGATGGGCGTCGTCGTCGAGAAGGGCTCCGAGCGGTCCAAGGAGTACTGGCTGAGCGAGGGCTACGTGAAGAAGTGGTACGATCTGCTCGGGCTCGGGCCCGGGGCGGACAAGAAGACGGGTGACTGAGCGTCGGCCACTTATGCCCGCTCGGGTAATATACCGATACCCCACATCTTATCCTCAGAAGGCCCGGGAAAAGGGCCGGAAGGAGTGAAATGACATGAGTGAAGACCTACCAGACCCGGAAGACCTGCAGAAGATACTCTCGGTCGTCTCGACCGAGATACCGAAGCTGATCGAGGAGATAACGAAGACGATCTACAACATGGACAACGCCCAGAACATGGCCAAGGCGGTGGCGGAGTTCTACAAGTCCATGAAGGCCGCGGGCATGGACGACAAGATGGCCTACGAGCTGACGCAGGAGTTCATGTCGAGCTTCAGCATCGGCGGGATCATCGGCAAGGCGGTCCAGGGCGGCTCGGGCAGGGCGGACAGGAGCGACATAGACGAGTACATCGAGCAGAAGGTCAAGGAGAAGCTGAAGAAGAAGCTCGACAAGGAGAAGGACGACGATGACTGAGGGCGAGACGAGGCCGGACATACCCAAGTTCGTCGCGGCCCTGGGGACCAGGGTCCCGATGCTCGCCATCAGGCTCGGCGTGAGCTACCTGAGGCTGAGGGGCCGGGCGAACAGGGCCTCGAAGGCCTTCGTGTCCGAGCTCGAGAGGGGCGGCATGCCGTCTGAGCACGCCAAGAGGCTGGGCGCGGCCTACGCGTCCGACCTCAGCATCAGGAAGTTCATGAGGCAGATGGGGCCCGGGGGCATCCAGAACGTCAGGTTCCGATAGCTGGGCCGAAAACTAATATAGCCACAGGGCCTGATACATCGGTCGTGAAGGCCGCGCTGAACAGCATAGCGGACGAGGTCATGGCCAAGTACCAGGCCCTGCCCAAGGATTTCGCGGGGCACATACCGGTCGGCAAGGGCGCGAGCGGGTCGGACACCTCCAAGATAGACAAGTTCGCGGAGGACGCCGTGCTCGCGTTCATGGACGAGCAGGGGATCGAGCTCAACGTCCTCAGCGAGGAGATAGGTTACGTGGACCGGGGCGCGAAGAAGACCCTCGTCCTGGACCCGATCGACGGCACGATCAACTGCGTCCGGGGCATCCCGTTCTTCTCGATATCGATGGCCGTGTGCACGAAGACCATGTCGGACTGCGACCACGCCCTCGTCAGGAACCTGTACTCTGGGGACACGTACCACGCCCGCAGGGGCGGCGGGGCCGAGCTGAACGGCCACAGGATAGCGGTGTCCAAGTACAACAGGGACGATTCCATATTCCTCATGTTCGACGGGCGGGACGTGGCCCCGGAGACCGAGAAGGTCAAGGCCTTGGCCTCCAGGGTCAGGACCATGGGGTGCGCGTCGCTCGAGATGTGCCTCGTGGCCCAGGGGTCGGCCCAGGCGCACTACATGAACTGCACCAAGCAGTCCAGGATGATCAGGATAGTCGACATAGCCGCCTCGTGCCTCATACTGCGCGAGGCTGGAGGGGAGGTCGTGGACCTCCTGGGCGGGAAGCTGGACATGGAGTTCTCCCTGGACGACAGGAAGAACTTCCTGGCGTACGGCGACCCGAAGATCAAGGAGCTGGTCCTATGAGGATTGGGATAGCGGGAACGCCGGAGCTGAGGAACTTCAAGAAGGTCGCGACCAAGGTCTTGCAGGAGCTCGAGGACGAGGACCTCGTGTTCGAGGAGCACACGGCCGAGGCCCTCGGGCGCAAGGGGGTCCCCATGAAGAAACTCAAGGCGGACGTGCTCGTGAGCATCGGGGGAGACGGCACCATACTCAGGAACATACAGGCGACCTCCATCCCGATCCTGGGCGTGAACGCCGGGGTCCTGGGGTTCCTGACGGAGGTGCAGCCGGACGAGATACGGGAGTCGATGGCGCAGTTCCTCAGGGGCGACTACAAGATAGAGCGCAGGCTCAGGCTCAAGATCATGGTGAACGGCAAGAGGATGAAGGACGCGACGAACGAGGCGGTCGTGCACACGGCCCATGTCGCGAAGATGAGGCACTTCGTCCTCTCGGTGGACCACAAGCCCGCGACGGACATGCGCGCGGACGGGATCATAGTCGCGACCCCGACGGGGACCACGTGCTACGCGATGAGCGTCGGCTCGTCCATCGTGGACCCGAGGGTCGAGGCGCTCGTGATAGCCCCGATCGCGCCCTTCAGGCTGTCCTCGAGGCCCCTGGTCGTGCCCGCGAAGAGCTCCGTGTCCGTGACGATACACGACCCGAAGGAGTGCGTCATGGTGGTGGACGGCCAGGAGGAGATATTCCTGGACGGGACCGAGGAGATCGTGTTCTCCGCGTCCGAGAAGAAGGCCAAGCTCGTCATACTCAAGAGCGAGTTCTACAAGAACCTGGAGGAGAAGCTGATGGCCTCGTCGCCCATGATCGGGCACAGGCACTGACGCCAAAGGGTGGATACGATGCCTCCGGTCGCGGTACAGACGGTCAGGGTCGACTATCCGAAGCTGTGGTTCACGCTCGGGTCGGCCGTGGACATCGCGGCCATGGTCACGATGCTCTACCTCGCGTACGACTCCGTGGAACTGTTCGGGCAGGCATTCTGGGCGTCGTGCGCGCTCGTCATCTGCGTCCCTATCCTGCTGGTGCTGTTCCCGCCCGTGTTCACTTGCCACTACGTGGGCGAGAAGGGCCTGAGGCTCAGGATGGGCCTGCTCATGAACGCGACCGTCCCGTACAGGTACATGAGGGGCGTCAGTGACTCGAAGGTCAGCTACGGCCCGCTCATGGTCGGAGTCGGGGTCAAGTACGTCCCGAAGAGGAAGCTCGTGTTCGTCACGTCGTCGTTCAAGGACCTCGTCGCCATCAGGCTCGACGGGCCGCAGCAGCTCGGGAGCCCCCTGAGGCCGCTCGTGGACCAGGTCGTGCTCAGCGTCAAGGACAAGGAGGGCTTCGTCGCGCTCATCAAGGACCGGGCGGGCCTGGAGGGCTGAGAAGATGCCCCTGTTCGACTTCACGAAGCACATGGAGCCCGTGACGGCCATCAGGATGCGGACCCTGAAGATGATTCTGGAGGCGTCGAAGTCGCAGTTCCCCGAGGAGTTCGCGGGCCTTCTCAAGGCGGACAAGGGCGTCATCAAGGAGGTCTGGCTGCTCCCGGGGACCGAGTCCGGGGAGACCTCCGCGCTGTTCAGGCTCAACATGCTCCCGCGCGAGCCCAAGGTCGTGGGGACCGTGCACTCGCACCCGGCTGGCGGGTGCAGGCCGTCGGACGCGGACCTGGACCTGTTCACCAGGTTCGGGTATTGCCACATCATCGCGTGCGCGCCGTACGGCCTCAAGAACTGGTCATGCTACGACGGGAACGGCAACCGCAGGAAGCTCGAAGTCGTCTGAGGCGTGGTCGAGCCCTAGAACACCTTGCTGCCAGGGGCGATGGTGCCCTTCGC
>JAUPMC010000154.1 GCA_030836605.1 Thermoplasmatota archaeon
TCGTGGAGGCAGGGGAGCCGCGGCGGCACGGACGTGTTGAGGCGCCCCATGTCCGTCGGGACGCCGCCCGCGCCGGAGGAGGTCGTAGCCTCGGTCCGGTCAATCAGTCTTGCGGGGGTGGCGATGCTCTCGGGCTTCGCGGTCATAGGGCCTGGACTCCTGGTGATGGCGGCGCTCTTCTACGACGGGAGCTATGACCCGGCATGGATCATTCCCGCGATCATAGGGGCAGCCATGCTCGCATTCGGCCTCGTGATCGGGACGCTCCACAACGACCTGCTCCTGTCGAGGGACGGCATAAGTTTCCATACAGGCAGGGTGGGCGTGACCGTCTCCTTCAGGCGATCGGAGCTCTCAGTGCTCGAGCTGAACGGCAGGGTACTCCGCGTCGGCCTCAGCAACCCCCCCTTCGGCATGTCCCGTCAGAGCAGGCACATCATCCTGGGCGATGCCGAGCAGCGGAGGAGATTCGCGGATGCAGTGACGGCCTACGGCCTCCAGGGCCCGTGGCGCAGCTGAAGGGTTAAGTGCCTGGTGCGCCTACGCTGTCCGCGATGAGGGTCACGGCCACCATCCTGCCCACGAAGAAGGAGACCGTCCCGGTCGAGCTGCCCGAGGGGAGCACCGTCGAGGACCTCGTGAGGGCCCTCTCGTACATCCCGGACGGGTGGATCGCGGTCAGGGGCGGGCGGCCGATACCCGTGGACGAGCCTCTGACGGACGGGGACGAGCTGAAGCTCATATCCGTCGTCTCGGGCGGGTGAGGGCGCCAGTGCGTCCGCCTGGCGGGGGTGGACGAATTTTATCCCCAACATGCAAAACTATTTATCAACGGGCGCAATAGTAGTCTCGAAAGACAGCCAAAACCCCAACATTGACATCATCACGCTTGACCGTATGAATATCACCGTGGACGCAGCGCAAAAGGGCGCGTGTCGGCCACAACAGCCTAGATGTTTGTCAAAGCCCGCTGCGCCTTGCGCGGCCCCGAAAGGGCAGAGCGAGAAAGAGAGGACAGCGGAAGGCGAAGAGCTGTTTTTCGGAACTCACAAAGGTGAACGAGAATGGACATAGATCCGAGTACAACGAAGTACCTGATTTCGGCGAGATTGTCAACTGACGGCATAGTGGAGAAGCCCGACATCGTCGGGGCCATATTCGGCCAGACCGAGGGGCTCCTCGGCGACGAACTGGACCTGAGGGACCTGCAGAAGAGCGGGCGCATAGGCAGGATCGAGGTCGAGGTGAGCTCTAGCAAGGGCAAGTCCGAGGGGCTCGTCTACGTGCCCTCGAGCCTGGACCAGGTCGAGACCGCGATCCTGGCGTCGGCCCTCGAGACCATAGACAGGGTCGGCCCGTGCAAGGCGCGGATAAACATCGAGAAGATCGAGGACGTCAGGGTCTCCAAGAGGAACAAGATCATCGAGAGGGCCAAGGTCCTCCTGAACGAACTCATGAAGACGTCGAAGACCACCGGCGGCGACCTCACGGACTCGGTGCGCCAGTCCTTCCAGATGGAGGAGGTCGTGCACTTCGGCAAGGAGAGGCTGCCCGCGGGCCCGAACATCCAGGACTCCGACGCCATAATCGTGGTCGAGGGCAGGTCCGATGTCATCAACCTGCTCAAGTACGGCATCAAGAACACGATCGCGGTCGAGGGCACGAACGTGCCCCAGACGATCATAGACCTCGCCCGGGAGAAGGTCGTCACGGCCTTCGTCGACGGCGACAGGGGCGGCGAGCTCATAGTGAGGGAGCTGCTCCAGGTGGCGGAGATCGACTTCATCGCGCGCGCCCCGGCGGCCCAGGAGGTCGAGGAGCTGACGCAGAAGCAGATCGTGAAGTGCCTGAGGAACAAGGTTCCCGCGGACCAGTTCGCAGAAATGTTCAACATGAACGCCCCGTTGCCGAGAAATGGTGAGAAACAGGGCAGGATGGACGAGATGCGCGGGGACCGCGGCGACCGCGGAAGGCGCGATGGTAGGGACGACGAGAGGAGGGGCAGGGACCAGAGGAGGCACGAGGCGCCGGCCCCGCTGCCGCCGCCCCAGCCGCCAGCCCCGAAGCTCTCCCCGGACCAGAGCCGCTACAAGGGCGTGCTCGAGGACCTGAACAACACCTCGAAGGCCAAGCTGCTGAACGAGGGGGGCCTCGTCCTCAAGGAAGTGCATGTCAGCAAGCTCGCGGACACCCTCAAGGAGGGGTCGGAGGGCGTCAAGGCCGTCGTTTTAGACGGCATAATAACGCAGCGCGTCCTCGACCTCGCCGTGGAAAAGAATATCACTTCGGTGGTAGGTGTCAAGCTGGGGAACATCGCCAAGCTCCCGACGAGCGTCGAGATCTTGACGAAGGACGACCTCAGCTGAGCGCGTGGGCATAATGACGGACGACCGAGGCAAGAGCGAGAAGGGCGCGGGCCCGCTGGACGACATCGAGACGACGGCGGACGTCCAGATAGCCTCGGACCCGCTCCAGAGGGTCATAGGCCAGGACGAGGCCGTGCGCCTCGCCAGGGTGGCCGCCTCGCAGAGGAGGCACCTGCTCCTGGTCGGACCTCCAGGCACTGGTAAGTCGATGATAGCCCAGGCGCTGGCGCTGCATCTGGCCAGGCCCACGGAGGAGACCCGGGTCGTGCACAACCCGGAGAACCCCGAGAGGCCCATGGTCGAGATCAGGACCGAGGCCGAGGTCGAGAAGGAGCTCAAGTCCAGGGGGTTCGCCGAGGGGGAGTTCATCGACCCCAAGGAGGCCCCCGTCAACGTGGCCGAGCGGCTGGGGTACAGGTGCTCCAGCTGCGGGGTCTACTCCCCGCCGAAGGAGAGCTTCTGCCCCAACTGCTCGCGGGCCAAGCTCGCGCAGGTCAGGTCGTCCACGAACAACCCGTTCGGGGACATCCTCGGCGGGCTCATGGAGGTCACGATGGGCCAGATGGCCGGCAGGGAGCGCGTCACGACCACCAGGAAGAGGTTCGGCAAGGAGGAGGTCGTCGTGTTCGAGCGCGCAGGCGACATGATAGGCGTGCTCGACCAGGCGGCGCTCGAGAAGAGGCGCGAGTTCGAGAAGGAGAGTCCGCGGAAGGTCATAGTCCCGCTCAGGAGGAACCCGTTCGTGCTCGCCACGGGGGCGAGCGAGACTGAGCTCCTGGGCGATGTGAGGCACGACCCGTACGGCGGCCACCCGCAGCTGGGGACGCAGCCCTACGACAGGGTGATCGCGGGGGCCATACACAGCGCTCACCAGGGCGTCCTGTTCGTCGACGAGCTGCCGCACCTGGGGCACATGCAGAGGTTCATACTGACGGCGATGCAGGAGAAGAGGTTCCCCATCTCCGGGAGGAACCCGCAGAGCGCGGGCGCCAGCGTCCGCGTGGACAGCGTCCCGTGCGACTTCATATTCGTCGGGGCGTGCAACATCCAGGACCTGCCGTCGATACTCTCGCCCCTGAGGTCCAGGATAAACGGGGGCGGGTACGAGGTCCTGGTCGAGACGGTCATGCCAGACACGCCCGCGAACAGGACGAAGCTCATCCAGTTCGTGGCCCAGG
>JAUPMC010000155.1 GCA_030836605.1 Thermoplasmatota archaeon
ATCCTGGCCCCCCAGACGATGCCGTAGTAGATGTCCGCGCCGTTCACCCCGCTTCCCATGAGGAAGCCGTCGGTGAGGGGCGGAAGCGGGTCGGGCTTCAACTTGTCGAACGGCAGGTAGTACGGGTCCTGGTTGGGCTCAGGGGCCGCGAAGACCCAGGGGAACGCGGCTAGGACCGCGAGCATGGCGAGGAGTATCAGGCCCACGATGGACGTGGCGCTCTTCGAGAGCAGGTGCATGTCGAACTTGAGCTCCCTGAGCCTCGGCGCCAGGAACGCCATGACCGGGCCCATGAGCTCGTTGCCCCGGCCCTTCTCCCCGTCACCCGGAGACGCCTTCTTGGCGGTCTCCTTGTCCTTAGCGCTCTTGATGTGCATCTGTGATCACTCCAGGGTCAGGTCAGGCGGACCCTCGGGTCCAGGTAGGCGTACGCCAGGTCGACGATGAGGTTCGCGAGCACGTATATGGTCGCGGTCAGGAGCGTGAAGCCCATGATGGCGGCCGTGTCCAGGTTGAGGGCGGCCTGCGCGGCCCATTGGCCGATCCCGGGCCAGATGAAAATTGTCTCCGTGAGCACGGCCCCGCCCAGCAGGCCCCCGAAGCTCAGCCCCACGACTGTCACGGTGGGGATCAGGGCGTTCCTGCGCGCGTGTTTGCGTATCACGACCTTCTCGGGCAGCCCTTTCGACCTCGCCGTGCGGATGTACTCCGCCCCGAGGACCTCGAGCATGCTCGACCGCATCATCCTGACGATGAGCGCGGTCGACGCGAACGCGAGTGTGATGGCCGGGAGCGCGAGGTGGTTGGCCGCATCCAGGAAGAAGTCCCATCTGCCGTTCAGCAGGGTGTCCACGAGCAGCAGGTTCGTGTAGTGCGTCAGGTCATTCATGTCGAACCTCGGGTCGTAGACGCTGTACCTGAGCGGCCCCTCGGACCAGCCCAGCATGTTGTAGAATGTCATGAGGAGCAACAGCCCCAGCCAGAACACGGGGATCGAGACCGCCACCAGGGACACGACCCTGGTGAGCTGGTCCACCCACGAGTTGACCCTCACCGCCGCGGCCGTGCCCGCGCGGATGCCCACGAAGACGGCGATGATGGTGGCGGTCAGCGCCAGCTCGAGCGTGGCGGGGAATCTGATCTTCAGCGTATCGCTCACATCGTCGCTGGCCACCTGGCTATAACCCAGGTCGAACTCGAGGACCCCTTTCAGCCAGTAGATGTACTGCACGTAGGTCGGCTCGTCCAGGTGGTACTTCTCTATGATGCGCTCGATGGCGATGGGGTTCGTCTGCTCGCCGCGGGGCAGGTACGCGGTCACGGGGTCGCCCGCGGCGCGCATGATGGTGAACGTGAGGATGGAGACCCCTATGAGGACTGGGATAAGCAACAACAGGCGTCTGGCGACATATGTCATCAGTTGCAGCCGGGGCACCCCTTTCTATGCGTCTGGTCAGTAGACGGATTGACAGTATTTCTATCTTTTCCCATCCTGCTGATATTGCGTAGCCTGGTCCGTACGCCAGGGTCCAGCGCCTGCCCGCATGGGTGGAAAAGCGAAAATGAAAAGGTTTTCGGGAAGGGGTTTGGCACAGCTCCGGACTACGTTCATCCCTTGCTGAACGCCGCGTAGTAGAACCCGGCGTACATCGGGTTGAAGTAATACCCGGTCACCCACGACCGCTCGATGTGGAAGTTGTTGCCCTGCCACAGCCACAGGTACGGCGCGTCACCGTAGACGGCCATGCTTATGGCGTAGTACATGTCGGCCCTCAGCTCCTCATCGAGTTCCACCGCCGCGTTCTGGATCATCGTGTCCAGGGTCGTGTTCGCGTACCCCGTGGAGTGCGTGAACGTCCCGTAGACGCTGTCCAGGAACGGCGTGACGTAGTCGTCCGGGTCCGCGTAGTCAGGCGCCCACCCGAGGTAGAATATCGGGAACGGGCTCGGGCTCTTCCTGAGCTCCGACAGATAGGTCGGCCAGTCCAGCGTGTTGACGACGCCGGTGAACACCGCGTCGGTGTCACCTGCCGCCATCGTGGTCAGCTCGTCCAGCGCGTCCTTGAGGTACAAGCACGCGGTCTCCCTGTAGGTGTTGCCCGCGTTGTAGAACAGCGCGATGCTGAACCCAGTGTCCCAGTACGTCTGACCGGGGACGGCAGGGTTCTCCGCGAGCTGGAGGTAGGCCTTCGCCTCATCCAGGTTGTATGCGAACGTCGGGACGGTCTCGTCGTACCCGAACATGCCCTTCGGGATAGGCCCGTTGGGCTGTATCGCGTTGCCCTTCATCACGTTCTCGAGGAACACGTCGGAGTCGAACATGCGCACGAACGCCGCCCTGACGTTGCTGTCAGTGAAGAAGTCCGATGGCACGTCGCTGCCGTAACCAGACGCCGCGGTCGTGTTGATGTTCATGTTGAACCCGGCGAAGGTCATGTCGAACGTCGGCAGACCCTTCGTTATGTCGTAGTCCGGGTCGGTCGCGAACATGCTCTCGTACTCGATGCTGAGCGCGATGCAGTCAGCGTCTCCGGCCTGCAACATCAGGATCCTCGTGTTCTCGTCCGTCGCGGTGATCAGGTACACGTCGTTCAGCGCGGGTGCGGTGCCCCAGTAGTCAGCGTTCCTGACCATGTGGATCTTCGTCCCGTGCTCCCAACCGTCCTCGGGGAGCAGGTACGGGCCCGTGCCGCATGGCTGCTCTATCATGACCTCGTTCTGCATGCCGTTCTCGATGCCACCGTTCGCCTCGACGTAGTCCTTGCTCACGATGGACATCACGGTGTATGCGCAGATCTTGATGAACGCCGGGTAGGGCTTCGTCAGCCTGAAGTTCACGGTGTCGGAGTCGACCTGCGTGATCATGAACTCGGCCACGGCCTGGTTGTCCGCCTCGGACAGGATGTCCGTCTCGGTCAAGCCAGCGCCATCCAGGAGCCACTGGGGTACGCTCTCAGACGCCGCCCAGTCGCCCACGGTCGTCGTCCCATCGATGTAGAACGAGAGATAGTTGGTCATGATCGCCTCGATCATCCATGACGGGCCTGCCGGGTCGTGCATCCTGACAACCCTCTGGATCGAGTAGGCGACATCTTCCGCCGTCATGTTGGTACCGTCGTGGAACGTCACGCCACTCCTTATGTCGAAGGTGTAGTTCATGCCGTCCGCGGATATGAGGCCGTTCTCGATCGTCGGAACCGCGGTCGCGAGCACTGGCTTCAAGTTGACCGTGCTCTCCCTGTCGTACCACACGAGTGTCTCGTAGACGTTCATGGCCACCTCGCCGCCCGCCGTCTCGTAGTCGATGGCCGGGTCGAGGTAGTCGGGCTCGCCGATCGAGACCATTATGAACGCGTCAGGGTTCTTGATCAGGCCCTCGTAGGTTCCCTCGGGCGTCAGCACGTGTATCGTGATGATGTACGTGCTGTTGATGTCCGCCTCGGAGGTGACAGTCAGCGTCGCCGCATAGTGTCCCATGGCCGTGTACATGTGCTCAGCGGTCGGGAATGCCTCGGGGGTTATGTCCTCCACTGCGCTCCCGTCGCCGAAGTCCAGGGTCATGGCCGAGATGTTCTCCCAGCTGAGTACGACCTCCCAGTAGTCCGCGGACCAGCCTGGTGCCGAGGACCCAGTCATGTTGAATATGACCGTGTCGTTCTGCGGGATGACGTTCTTGTCAGCGATCATGGTCGCGGCAGGCGCCGAGTCGTTCGCCGCCTCCTCTACGACCAGGAGCACGCTGACGCCGATCATCTGGGCCTCGTTGGACCCGGTGTCGCCGTCGTCGTCCTCGACCTCATGGTACACAAGGTAGGAACCCGAGCAGTCGAACACGTTCGACGTGGTGATCAGGTCCGTCCCCTTCAACGGCTCGTCGCCCTCTCCGAAGTCCCAGGTGTAGTTGACTATGTCACCGTCGGTGTCGGTAGCTAGCGACTCAAAGCTCACGGAATCACCAGGGAAAATGGTGGTTCCCGTCAGGGCCCTCGCACCGCCGCTCGGCGGCACGTTGGCCGGCTCCTCGTCCTCATCGCCATCGAGAAGCCCAAGGCCTATGACCGCGGCGACAGCCGCGATGACGACTATGACCGCTACGATAACGGCCAAGATCATCGTCTTCTTCTTGGGCTCATTCCTTGTCTCGGTGGGAAGGGACTCGTCAGCCGGGGACTCTGGCGCTATATCTTCCTTCTCATTCGCTGCCATTTAAGTATGTCCTCCTTCTCAAATAATCTTGGGCCCCCTCCGCTCCCCGATGTGGGGCACCAATATCGGTCGGATAACAGTGCTTCGTGGTATATAGCACTTGCTTTGAAAGTACCCTAGTCATCGGCCCCTCGGCACGATTGCCTGGTTTATAACCTAGGGACATGTGCCAGACGTCCCGCGGCCGCATGCCGGGATTCGGGCATCGCTACCCCCCTCCTTCGTCGCTTGCCGGAGTCAGTGCTTCCGACCATCCCGGAAACGCCCCCCGCGGGGGTGGTGGGAGGGCATGGAAACCGCGGCGGTGCCCCGTGACCGTCCGGGCTCCCCTCGCCCGCGGTCGACTCTATAGTACGCACGGCCTCCTACGTTACAGCGTCGTAAGCGGGATGCGAACATGTCGACGCCCCGCGCGGAGGCGCGCGAGCCAATCTCACAAGGTATATCTCGGAAGACCCCGCTACACGGGCCGGATTGGGGGCTGGCGATGTCAGGAGAGGGTAACGGCAAGACGCTGCGGGAGGTCTCCGCTTCCGGCAGCCACTACAACATCGGCGTGTCGCTCGGGAAGCAGTGCAAGGACCAGGCCCTGAGGATGCAGAAGATGCTCAAGGCCTCGGTCGAGCAGATGCCGGGCATGACCTTGGAGAAGGTCTTGGCGCACACGAACCTCACCCTGCCCTTGACCAAGGAGGCCTACCCGGAGTTCGTCGAGGAGGTCGAGGGGTACGCCGACGGCACGGGGATCGGGTTCGATCTCGTTTACGCCTCGCTCTGCGACCGGCCCTTCAGCCGGGGCAAGGGGTGCACGGACATAGCCGTGAACTCGCAGTGGACCAAGGACGATGTCGTCCTCGCGGCCCACAACGAGGACCTCGAGCCCTTCCACTACCCCGACCTCTGCATAACCCGGGTCACCCCCAAGGACGAGCCCGGGTTCATAGCCGTCACCTACGGGGGCATCTACCCGACCGTCGGGATGAACACCGCGGGCATCAGCCTCACGGGGAACGCCCTGGTGCAGAACGACACGAGGCTGGGCCTCCCGAAGGTGGTGCCCGTGCGCAAGGTCCTCAGCGCCAAGGGCGTCTACGATGCCCTCACGTGGTCCATGCCCCCCTCGAGGGGGCAGAGCTACAACAACATCATATGCGACCAGAACGGGGAGATATACAGCATGGAGGGCTCCGCCACCGCCTTCGACGCCCTTTACGGGCACGAGGGGTACCTGGTGCACACGAACCACTACCTGTCGCCCCGGATGTGGCGGTTCGAGGACGACCTCCACACCCGGATGTCCTCGATCATAAGGTACAACCGCGCCTCGAAGCTGTTCAAGCGGCACCTGGGCCAGGTGGACCTGGGCACCTTCAAGGAGGTCTTCTCGGACCATGTGGGGTACCCTGAGTCCATATGCCGGCACCCCGACCCCCGGCTCGGGGAGCAGGACCAGACAATGACCCTGTTCTCCGCGGTGTTCGACCTGACCCGGAAGGCCCTCTGGGTCTGCGCCGGCAACCCCTGTGAGGGCGAGTACCGGAAGCACGAGCTCTGACCCGGCTCAGGCCGGGGAGTGCCTCAGGACCTCTCCCGCCAGGACCTTCGTCTGCCTGCCCTTGTCGACGGCGACGACGCCGTTCACCACGACATAAGGTATCCCCTCGGGGTACTGGTGGGGCCAGTTCTCGTACGGGTACTTGTGCGGCCACCTGTTCGTGGCCCTGTCCTTGATCCTCGGGAGGTCTATGACCGTGATGTCGGCCCTCATGCCCGGCCGCAGGAGGCCACGGTCCAGGAGCCCGATCTTCTGCGCGGGGAAGCTCGTCATCTTCCTGACGCACTCCTGCAGGGTCAGGATGGGCTCGTCCCTGACGTACCTCCCGATGATCCCCGGGTACTCCCCGAACGCGCAGGGGATGTAGGGCGGCGGGTCCGTCATCGGGCCCTTGACCGACCAGGTCGCGCAGTCGGAGGACACCATCATGAGCGGGTGCACCATGAGCGCCGCGACGTCGTCCTCGCTGATGTAGTCGAACAATGCGATGGTCTCGTCGTCCTCCTCGACCATGATGTCGAAGTATGTCTCGAACGGGTCCCTGCCCCTCATCTCCGCGACCTGGGCGACGGTCTTCCCCTCGAGCTTCCTGTCCTTCGGACAGTGCATCAGGAATATGCGGTCGAACGCCCCGTGCTTGAGGAGCCCCGAGGGCCCGAACGCCGGTAGCCGGTCCTCGACTATCTCCCGCTTGATCCTCGCCCTGTTCCCCGGGTCTGCCGCGTGCGCCATGAGCTCCCTCTTGCCCATCTCGTGCAGGTACTGCGGGAGCGCCCCGCTGAGCCTCGGGGCGAGGTCGGTGTGCATGTCGTTGTCTATCGTGACGTCGAGCCATCGCTCGCGCGCCTCCTCGACGAGCCCGAGGGTCTCCTTGGTCCTCCCCCAGGCGCCGTACTTGGGGCAGTTGTGGGATATCTCGACCCTGGCGCCGCTCCTCTCGCCTATCAGGATGGCCTCCTTGATCGCCTCGGCTATCGTCTCCCTCTCGCCCCGGATGTGCGATGTGTACATGCCCCCGTACTTCGCGACGACCTTGCAGAGCTCTATGATCTCCTCGGTCTTCCCGAAGCAGCTCGGGGGATACACGAGGCCCGTGGACATGCCGAACGCCCCCGCGGACATCGCCTCGTCCACGAGCGCCTTCATCTGTCTCAGCTGCCCGGGGGACGGCTCCTCCCTGCCCGAGCCCATCACGGCCGTCCTGACGGCTCCGTGACCGACGAGAGCGGCGATGTTGTGCCCGACGCCTTTCCTCTCGAGCGTGCGCAGGTACTCCTTGAACGTGCGCCAGTCGGGGTCGCCCATCTTCCCCGCCCACTCGCCCCAGTACCTCATCATGAGCTCCACGTTCGGCTCCTTCAAGGGCGCGACGGATATGCCGCAGTTGCCTATCAGGTGCGTCGTGACCCCCTGCCTCAGGGTGCTGTCGCACCCCGGGAAGACCATGGCCGTCAGGTCGGAGTGCGTGTGTATGTCTATGAACCCCGGGGTGACGAACAGGCCCTTGGCGTTGACGACGGTGTCGCAGTCCCCCTTCTCGAGCCTGCCTATCCTGGCGATCCTCTTGCCCGAGACGCCTATGTCCGCCTTGTACCACGGGTTGCCGGCGCCGTCGACTATGTATCCGCCCAATATGCCTAGGTCGTGCCTCATCGGGGTCCCCGGGCCCGTATCGTCTGGGAATTATTAGAGCCTCTTGCCGCCCCTATCCGAACATGTAGAGCAGCGTGCCCGACCATATCTTGGGGAAGAAGTAGGTCGACTTCTGGGGCATCTTCTCCCCGCTCGACGACGCCTCCATGACCTGGTCCGTGGTCGGCGCCTTCACGAAGAAGCACGCCTGGTGCTCCCCCGTCGCCATGGCCGCCATGGACGCCTCCGTTCCCTTGACGAACTCGATGCCCACCTTCCCGTCGAGCATGTCCTGCGTGTACCCCAGGACGCCCTTGAGCACCCTCTCCTGGAGGACGTTGACCGAGAGCTTCCCGAGGGCCCCGCTCCCCGCCCGCTTGGGCGTCGCCAGGGCGGAGACACCCTTGCCCGGCACCCAGACCCCGAAGGCGTCCGAACGCGCCCGCCCGAGGGCTTCAACGAGCTCCCCCGGGCCCGCGGCCGGCTCGAGCTCGAAATCCCCCGAGAGCCTGCCCATGAGCCCGTCCAAGGCGTCCTCGGGGAGCCCCCTGACCAGCCTGTGGGTCGGGTATATCACGAGCCCCGGGTTCCCGAAGCCCACGAGCGTCGCCGATATGAAGTCGTACGGCCGCTCCCCCTCCGAGCCCTCCTCGGACCTGCGCGTGTCCCTGTACTTCAGGGCGGTCTCGTACCTGTGGTGCCCGTCGGCTATGAGCAGCCTCAGGGGGCCCAGGAGCTCGGTGATCCGGCGGACCGCGGCCTCGTCCCCTATCCTGACGATCCTGTGGTGCACCCCGTCCGAGTCCACGAACCTGAGCAGCTCCCCGCGCTTCCTCAGGCCCTGTATGAGCCTCTCGACCTCGCCCGAGGGGTCGTCGTAGAGCATGAACACCTGCTCCGCGTACCCCCCGATGGCGGTCATGAGGGCCAGCCGGTCGGCCTTGTGCTTCGGTATGGTCATCTCGTGCGGTAGCACGGTCCCCTTCGAGAAGTCCTCGAGCCTCACGAGCCCGACGATGCCGGTCCTCGCGATGGGCTCCCCGTCCGGGGCCTTGAATGTCTGCTCGTAGAGGTAGAACGCCTCGGGCCCGTCCCTGACCATGACCTCGTCCGCGAGCCATGTCCCGAGCCTCTTCGCGGCCGTGGCGTAGGCGTCGTGCTGGTCCCCCAGGGTCACGTGCGTTATGTTGAGCCTGTCGTTCTTGAGGGCCCTCTCCAAGGGCCCGTCGATGACATCGTACGGGGGCGCCACGAACCTGGTCAAGTCCTTGCCGAACCTGGAGGTGTTGTAGTGTATCGCCTCGAACGGCACGACCTTGGCCAACTAGTCAGCGCTCCCGGAGGGCCTTGATGAGGCCCCCGTATCAAAAAGGTTGGCCTCGGTTCCCTGGTCAGCCTTCCAGTATGGGCACGTACCCGAGCCACGAGCCCTGGTCCCTGAGCTGCCTCAGGTTCTCCTGCAGCAGCCGCAGGTGCTCCCGCTCCATCCCCTCGAGCCTCGCGAAGATGTCCTTCGCCCCGGGCCCGGCGGCCGCGGCGTTCCTCGAGTAGTACTCTATGGACCGCTCCTCCGTGCCGATGCCGAGCTCTATCGCGGATATGGAGTCCTCGACCCCGAGCCCACCCTTCTTGGCCTTGCGGGGGAATATCTCGGCCAGCCCCTTCTCGGTCCGCTTCCCGCTCGCGGCCTTCGCCTTGCCCCCGAGGGCCTGCAGCTCCCTCGTCAGGACCGCCGCGTGCTCGTCCTCGTCCGACGCGAGGCTCGCCATGAGCGCTTTCGCCTCCTTCTCCTCGAGGAGGTCCCTGAACCTCCTATAGTACTCCGCCCCGAACTTCTCGAACTCCACCGCGGTCGCGATGACCTCCTTGGCGTCAGCCATGTGATCCCTCCAATCGGCTCTAAGCCGCTCCCGCGATAGATAACGATTGTGCCGTACCGCCCCCGCGGCCGGCCCGGCCGGCCCAACAGCGTATTAATAGCGGCGAAGTCTATGACTTGCCGAGAGGGCCCTGGTCGGGACCCAGGCACGTGGTCGTGTCCGGGGCGATTCTCAAGTGGTAGATCGTATTGGCAGATCGCAAACCCGTCTCTGGTGGTCGGACGGAAGCGCAGGCGTCGGTAGGCAGGGACGTCGTCGCCAGGCTCCACAAGGTTCTCGAGTCCGTCGTGAACGACAAGCCCATTGACGAGCTGGTCAAGGTCACGATGGTCGCGGTACAGGCGACCTTCGGCATGCGCCAGCTCAGGTTCGCGGCCATCTCGCCGGAGCTCAGGGCGGCCCTTCCGGCGTACTCCGGCCAGAAGGGACTAGACAACGTCCACGACCTCCACCTGAGGGAGGGTGACAGGGTGTCTCCGAACGGCTTCTTCACGCGGTCGGAGGACATGCTCAAGTCGTTCGCCGGGGAGACCGAGGACGAAGTGGCGGGATGGCGCGAGGACGACTCGCTCAGGTTCGTCGTCAGGGGCCGCTCGGGGGAGCCGGTCGCCTGCCTCTGCGTCGGCGGCACCGAGTCCGGCAGGCTGCCCTCCATGACGGACGTGGAGTGCGCCGACCTGCTCGTGCAGCTCATAGGCCTCGCGGTCCACAGGGACCAGGAGCGGGCCGAGAGAGAGCGCAAGTCGTCCAGCATGGTCAAGAAGAGCGACCTGCTGGAGGACATACTCAGGATCGCGTCCTCGGTCGTCTCCGAGAAGGACCTGAACAAGGTCTCGGAGATGGTCCTGTCATCCGTCTCGTCCCTGTTCGGCTTCGAGCGGGTGACGCTCGTCACCTACGACGAGGGGGCGGCCGCCTTCAGGTGGACCGCGCTGTTCGGGTACCCGGAGAACTCCGTCCGGAACGCGAAGCTGAGGACCATACCAACGGAGGTCGTGCTCGAGGACCTACGGGAGAGCAAGAGGATCGCGAAGACGGTGTACTTCACGCCCATGGAGGACACGCCCAGGCGCAACCTCGAATACTTCGTCTCCCCGGAAGAGGTCGAGTCCGCGCCCCCGCAAGGGCCACGGGTCCAGGGGACGTTCAGGGAGGGCGACACGCTCGCGTTCGCGCTCCACGACTCGAGCGGGAGGGTCGTGGGAGTCATCTACACTTCGCAGCCGAAGGACGGCAAGGTGCCGGACAGGGAGACCCTCGACATGGTCGAGGTGTTCACTTACCTGGCCGAGGTCGCCATCGAGAACGCCCGGCTGTCCCACGACAGGGAGCAAGCGCTCAGGCTGAACAGCGTGCGCATGGAGCAGATGTCGAGGATATTCGACATCACGTCGAACATACTCTACATACGCGACCTGGACGAGCTCCTCAAGGACGTGCTCAAGACGCTCGCGCAGCTCCTCGGCATAAAGAGGATGACGTTCGGCTTCAGGACCGAGGACGGTGCCGTCTTCAAGGTCAGGGCGGTCCACGGGTTCACGGAGGAGCGGGCGGCCGAGATACTGAAGATGTCGTACGCGCAGGAGAGCGTCGACCAGATCATCAACCCTGACAAGCACCGCGCGGCGGGCGTCACCGTCAAGTGGAGCAAGAAGGTCGGCAGGATGACCTACTACGTGCCCGCGGAGAGCATCAAGCTCGACCCCGCGGAGATCGTGTACTACCCCGAGCCCGAGCTGCTCAGGCTGCCGAGGAAGACCAAGGAGCACTGGCACGAGCTCGACTACATGGACACGTACATCAGGGACAGCGAGGGCTCGGTCGTCGCGTACATAGAGATACTGAAGCCCAGGGACGACCACATCCCGGACCAGGAGACGATCGAGCTCATCGAGATATTCGCGAGCCTGGTGGGCATAGCCCTGGAGAACGTCAGGATGGTCCAGGGGCACATCGAGAGCAGGAGGTCGGCCGAGTTCTACACGGACCTGCTGTCGCACGACATCAAGAACTTCAACCAGGCGATCATGGGGTACCTGGACCTGGTCCGGGCGGGCATCACCCGGCCGGAGCAGGCCACATATATCGAGAAGGTCAACGAGCAGGTCATGAACATCAACAGGCTCGCGGCGGATGTCAGGACGATGTCCAGGCTCACGTTCAGCGGGTCGCAGCTGGCCCAGGTGGACCTGGGGGGCGTGCTCCTGGACTCCATCGCGGGGGTGCAGCAGTACTACCTCACGAGGAACATCGTGTTCCACAAGTCCGTGGAGGTCGGCAAGCACCACGTGATGGCGGACGAGCTCGTCCGGGAGCTGTTCGTCAACATACTCACGAACGCCGTCAAGTACGACCCGGGCAACCCGGTCGAGATCGACGTGTCCCTCGAGAAGGTCGAGACGGCCCAGGGGAAGCACCTCCTGGTCTCTGTCGCGGACCATGGCAGGGGCGTCCCGGACGACCTCAAGGAGGAGATATTCCAGAGGTTCAACCAGGCCCCGAAGAAGAAGGGCACGGGGCTCGGCCTGCACATAGTCCGGACCCTGACCGCGAGGTACCGCGGGAAGGCCTGGGTCGAGGACAGGGTCAAGGGCGACCACTCGAAGGGCGCCGTGTTCAAGGTGGAACTGCCCTCAGTCGACTGAGCTCAGACGTACGCGTGCCCGTCCATCATGTGCACGACCGACCCGCCGACCATCACCTGTTCTATGCCCGACGTGCCGGACACGACCTCGATGTCTATCCTGCTCGGCCGGCCGATTTCGTACCCCTGCTCGTTCACGACGCTCACGGACCTCTTCCTCGGGACGAGCCCGTGCTCGACCAGGTACGCCCCCAGGCAGCCGCTCGCGCTGCCAGTGGCCGGGTCCTCCGATATGTTCTTCGCGACCAGGGAGAACCCGCGCGAGTGCGTCGTCGAGCCCTTCTTGACGGGTTCGAGGCAGGTCACGTAGATGTCCACGACGCCCTTCGGGAGCTTCGACACGACCTCGGAGAACGCCGAGTAGTTCCCCGCCGCCCTCTCGACGGCGTCCCTCGTCCTGACCGGGGCGATCAGCCAGGGCAGGCCTGTCGACACGAGCCGGACCGGCATCCTCCCAGGGTCGAAGTCCCGCTCGCGCAGGGACAGCGCCTCCGCGACGGTCCTGACATCATCCCAGACGGGGCCGAACACCGGCTTGTTCTGGTGAGTCACGACCTTGGTCACCTTCCCCTTCGACGAGTATATGTCGACTGGCATCACCCCGGCGATGGCCTCCATCCAGGCCCTGGTCACGGGGCCCTTGAGCTTGATCCGGCCCTCCTTCGCGAGCACGTAGAACGTGCCGACGGTCGGGTGTCCGGCGTACGGAATCTCGTTGTCCGGGACGAATATCCTGACCCTGAAGTCGGCCTTCGAGCCCTTGCTCGGCTTGACGACGAACGTCGTCTCCGAGAGGTTCATCTCCTTCGCCAGGAGCTGCATCTGGTCCTTGGTCAGCCCGTCCGCCTCGGGGAACACCGCGAGCGGGTTGCCGCAGAACGGCCGTTCGGAGAACACATCGACCCTGACGTACCTAGCCTTCCTCATGACCATCAGGGACAGTAACCCTATCCCGGCACTTAACGCCGGCGCTCAGAGCTTGGGCTTGACCCGGACGTCCATGACCTCTTGTATCTTCCTTCTCACGGTGAGCGGGTTCGGGATGGCCTCCCACTTGATGAAGTCCTTGCGGCCCTGGGAGCTCTGGGTGGCGAACTGTATGGTCCCGTAGCCGAGCATCCGCTTGCCGATCGACTGGGTGATGTTCATGTTGGTCACCTGCCCGAGCGGGACGTCCTCGTAGGTCTTGTTCAGGATGCCCTTCTGCGTTATGATCCTCTCGTCGGTGACGGCGTACACCGTGCTGCCCCACTTGAACCACTTGACGGTGAAGTAGAGCAGGCAGATGACGAATATGCCGAGGGCGGCCCACTCGATGTACTGTCCGTACTCGCCGTCGAGGTACTCCTGCACATACGGCAGTCCAGGCGCGTCGGGGATGTACTGCCACAGGTAGACCAGCAGCGCGAGCAGGCCTATGATGATCACGAACGAGGCGGACATCATGTAGATGAAGGCGCTCGGGCGGGACTCGTACACCATGCGCTCGTCGCTTGAGAGCAGGCTCCTCGATATGCGTTTGGCTTTGGCGGCCATGGTAAGACCAGGTGGTGCAATGTCCGTCGCGGGTATTTAGACTTGGTTCGGCCGCCCCGCTTTGCCTCTCCCCATGCCCTCGCGCTCGCCCGCGCGGCCGCATCGTGGCTCATGAAATGCTATATATAGCGTCCAGGCGCCTATCCATCAGGAGGACGGCGCGCCAGGACCCCCCCGGCGACGCTGTCATGAACACATACGAGGAGATTGGTCTATGCTTGCTAGAGAGCGCATTCTGGGGTCAGCCATGGCCTTGGTGCTTGGTTTCGTCATGTTGACTGGCGCATTGGTCTTCGTGCCTGGCGGCACAGCCGCCCTGCCCGAGGACGCTTGGATAACGGGAGTCGTGGACGACGGGACCGACCCCCTGCCGGACGTGTACGTGAAGGCGATGATATTCATGTCCAACGGCATCGACGTGGGCTACGCCTACACGGATGCTGACGGCGAATACGTGATCGCCGTCCCGGGCGGGTTCGACTTCATGGTCCTCACCGCGGACAGCGACTACTACATGGCCATGACCACCGTGTCCGTCGACATCGGCGAGACCGGCTGGGCGAACTTGAGCCTGAACCCCATCGCTCCCGAGGTGGCAGATGTCACGGTCAAGGGCTATGTCCTGGACGAGTTGGGCGTTCCTGCGACGGGCGGGCACGTGCTGGGGATAACGTTCGACCCGATGAGCGGCGACGATTCCATGCCGATGTACGCCAACCCGACCACGCCTGACCTCTCCGGCTACTTCGAGACGACAGTCCTGGCCAGCACCGGCGGAGGCGGGGCGGTGGCGTTCGACAACGAGGGGTATTCGATGATGGAGAACACCACCGACTCGACCCTCGAGAGCGGCGCGACCTACTGGTTCAACATCACACTCGGGGGCCTGTCGGAGTATGAGGACGCGACCATCTACGGCCAGGTGACCGACGCGGGCACTGGCCTGCCGATCGAGGGTGCGTTCATCAGCTTCGACTCGTGGGATGAGTTCTCAGGCGACTCGTACAGCAACTACACGTTCACCGACTCGTCGGGCGACTACGTGATGAACGTCATGGGCGGGGACGCCCGCATATGGATCATGAAGAGCGGCTACACGATGGTCATGTACGAGGGCGAGACCATCATGTCGGGGACGAGCGCGCAGTACGACGCTGCCCTGACCGCCTTGGACTGCGTCGTCAGGGGCAACGTGACCGACCTGAAGGCTGGCACGCCGCTCCCGATGGCCCAGGTGTTCATCATGGACGGCGAGGGCACAATGGCGATGGCCACCACGGACTCGTCCGGGTACTACGAACTCGACGCGTTCTCGGGCGCCGACCTTTGGCTCGTGGCCCAGACGGACGGGTACTCGCAGGACTACATCGTCGTCACTCTCAACTCCGGGGACGAGATCTGGCAAGACTTCGGGCTATACCCCGTGTCCGCCTGGATTGAAGGGACGGTCACGGACGTCATAAGCGGCTTGGCGATCGAGGGCGCATGGGTGCAAGCGGAGTCTGACTCGTATTCGGAATGGGCGAACACCGATTCGTCCGGATACTACAACATCTCCGTCGTGCCCGGCGACTACACCGTCTGGGTCAACGCGATGGACTACAGGCAGGCGAGCGCGGACGTGACCGCAGTGGACGAGATGGTCACGGTGCAGGACTTCGAAATCATCCCGTGGAACATACCCGAGACAGTCCTGGTGGACGGGTACGTCACCGACTCAGATTCCATGTCTGCCATCTCTAACGCCCAGGTGCGCGTGGCGTTCTCGGACATGTCCTTCCAGAACCAGACGAGCACGAACAGCACCGGGTACTACATGATATATGTCGCGCCCCTGGACGGCTTCCAGGTGGGCGTGACGGCCTACGCTCACGGGCCGTACTTCACGACGATCGACTGCGCGGGCGTCCCGGCACTCAACCTGGACGTGCAGCTGGCCCCGGACCCGCTCAGGCCGAACATCACGATGTCCCAGAGCCCGCTCGAGAACGTCAGCTGGACCAACCCGATGACCATCGACGCGACGGCCCAGGACCTGTACATGAGGCAGATCATGCTGTGGAACCTGATGCCGTGGTACTCGGACAGCGGGTATGACTACAAGTACGTCTTCAGTGGGGCGTCAGTCTCGTTCGACCCGTTCTCCCCGTCCTCGGGCCTCGAGTACGTGCAGATCGGGGACACATACTACATCAGCGAATCGTTCGACGGTAACGCCGAGGACGACTCAATGATCGGCGGTTGGCTCGACAACGGGACCGCCTTGTCGTACACGAGCGCGTACAAGCAGTGGTATGGCCCGGACATGAGCTACGCCATCAGGGGGTACTACACCAACGACACCCTGACCGACATGCCCGGGGCGGCGTTCTTCGACCCCGACACTGGCGAGTACATGCTGTTCCACTTCGACTGGGGGTTCCCGGAGGCGACCCCGGACGACGTGACGGCCGTGATAGAGGTCACGGCGTCCGTGATGGCGTTCGACCAGGTGAACCCGCAGAACTGGATGTGGGTCGGTGACTCCGTGCTCTGCGAGGCGGGCGTGGCCGACGTCATGTTCACCGCCGACCCGGTCGTCCCGAGCGGCGAGTACGTGACGCTGTTCATGGCCGGCGACTTCGGGGACGGGTGGAACTGGTCAGTTACGCCGTACACGGTCGACAACGGTGTCCCGGTCGCTGACGCGGGCGGGAACCTGACGGCCGTGGTGGACGTCGAGATCACGCTGGACGGCTCCGGCTCGAGCGACGACGTGGGCATCGCCAGCTTCACATGGGAGTTCGCCGACGGCGGGCCGGTCATGCTGACTGGCGAGACCGCCGCGTACACGTTCACGGCCGTGGGCACATACGATGTGACCTTGACGGTCGTGGACGGCGCTGGACACTCGAGCGTGGACTCGATGGCCGTCGAGGTGAACCCTGACGCGCCGCCTGTGGCTGACGCTGGCGAGGACTTCTCCGCGGACGAGGACGCCATGGCGGCCTTCGACGGTTACGGCTCGTACGACGATGTCGACATCACCAACTACACGTGGACCATCGTGGACCTTGACGTCGAGATGTACGAGGTGGCGCCGAACTACACGTTCGACGAGCCCGGCTCGTACGATGTCGAGCTAGTGGTGACCGACACGCTGGACCAGGTCTCAGACCCGGACACGGTGACCGTGACGGTGCTTGACATCACGTCGCCGACCGCGGACGCGGGCGACGACCAGCTGGATGTCCCGTTCGGGGACGCGGTGCAGCTGAACGGGACGCTGTCGGCCGATAACGCGGCCGTCGTGTCCTGGACATGGACGTTCGACGATGACGGCTCCGTCGACCTTGACGGCGCGATGCCCTCGTACACGTTCACCGCGCCCGGGGAGTTCAACATCACCCTGACCGTGGCCGACGCCGCGGGGAACGAGGACACCGACTGGGTCCTCGTGACGGTGGTGGACGAGGAGCCTCCGGTGGCTAACGCCGGCGAGGACCCTGAGGGCGTGGTCGTGGGACAGACCGTCACCCTGGACGGCTCAGCCTCCACGGACAACCACCAGATAGCCGACTACACGTGGACCTTCACGGACTCCGATGATGTGGCCCTGGACGGGGAGACCGTCAGCTACACCTTCACGGCCGAGGGCGAGTACGAGGTGACCCTGACGGTCGTGGACGCGTCCGGGAACAACGACACCGATGTCGTCGTGGTCAGGGTCGGGGCGGCCAACGAGCCCCCGGTCGCTGACGCGGGCGACGACCAGCTCGAGGTCGTCGAGGGCGACACCGTGACGTTCGACGGCGGGGACTCGTCCGACGATGTCGGCATCGAGGACTACACTTGGACGTTCGTGTACGACGGCGAGACGCAGACCCTCACGGGAGAGGTCGCGACGTTCGTGTTCGAGGTGCCCGGCACATACATCGTCACGCTGAACGTGACGGACGCCGAGGGCGAGTGGGAGACGGACACGCTCGTGGTCGTCGTGAGTGAGAAGGCCTCGACATTCCTCACCGAGTACTGGTGGCTCCTGGCGGCCTTGGCGGCCGTCATCGTCATCGGCGCGCTGGCCATGCTGATGAAGCGCGGCAAGGGCGGCTCGGCGAAGAAGGAGACCGACGAGGGCGAGGAGTTCGAGGAGGAGGAGCTGCCTCCACCGGACTCGGACGACATCTAGGTCCCGCCGCGAAACCCGTTAAACCCCTTTCAGATTTCTCTCACGCCTTCTTGATCAGTGGCAGCAGTTCCTCGATCCTCAAGGGCCGCTTCGCGACGCCGTCGTCCATGCCCAGCTGCCTGAATAGCTTGGCGACCGTGGGCATCTCGAGGCCAGTGGACGCGAGGAGCGCCTCGTCGTACAGGATCGCCTCGGGCCTGCCCTCGGCGACGATCCCTCCGTCCCTGACGACGCATATCCTGTCCGCGAGCCTGGCGGCCATGTCCATGTCGTGGAGCGCGATGACCACGCTGATGCCGTGCTCCTCCTTCAGGGACCTGAGGACCTCCTCGACCCTGCGGGAGTTGGACGGGTCCAGGTCGCCCGTGGGCTCGTCGGCGACAAGTATCCTCGGCTCCATCGCGAGTATGCCGGCGATGGCCACGAGCCTCTTCTGTCCGCCGCTGAGGTAGTGCGGTATCTTCCTCGTCTCCTTCATGCCGACGACCCCTAGGGCCCACTCGGCCCGCTTCCTGGCCTCCTCGGGCGACAGGCCGAGGTTGATCGGGCCGAACATGACGTCCTCGAGCACGGTCGGCGAGAAGAGCTGGGAGTCGGGGTCCTGGAACACGAGCCCGACGAGCTTCCGGATATCCGACAGGTTCCTCTTGTCGATGTCCTTGCCGAATATGCGCACGCGCCCCACGTCGGGCATCATCAACCCGTTCAGGTGCTCGATGAGCGTCGACTTCCCGGCCCCGTTGGGGCCGCAGAGCGCGACGATCTCCTTGGGGTACACCCTGAAGCACATCTTGTGTATCCCCTCCGTGCCGTCGGGGTACTTGTGCGTCACGCAGTCGACATGGACTATCGAGTTCTCGGCTCCATCGCACTCGGTGCAACTGTCCTGGGCCGTCATGGCCTACAACCACCTCATCAGTTCTTGGTCGAAGTATCTGCAGTACGCGGAGAACGCGACCGCCGCGAACGCGACGGCCATCATGACATAGCCCCTGGCCGACGGGCGCGGGAGCCTCTCGACCGTCGGGAACTCCCCGGAGAACCCCCTGGACTCCATCGCCTTCGATATCCTCTCCGCTCGCTCGAACGCGTGTATGAACGCGTGCCCGAAGATGCTCGCGAACAGCCGGGACTGCCTGGTCACGCCCTTGACGAGGCCCCCGTTCCTCGCGTGCATCGCGTCGAGGAGGTCCGTCACCTCGTCCGATGTCACGAACAGGAACCTGTAGGACAGCAGGAACATGGTCGCGAGCGCCCGCGGCAATGTCCTGTGCGCGATGCCTGCTATCTGCCCATACTTCGTCGTCATGAACAGCGTGAGCGAGAACGTGACGACCGCGAGCGCCCTCAGGAGCAGCTTCGCCATGAGGACGACGCCGTTGTCCGAGATCGAGACCCTGGTGCCCAGAAGGTCGAGCCCGACGACCTCGTCCCCGGGCTCTGTGAACACGAACAGCATCGTGAGCGTCACCACGAACATCACCGGGAGCGTGAACCAGCCCAGCAGGACGCCCAAGGGCAGCCTCGCGAGCTTGTACACGGCCAACATGACTGTGAAGAGCGCCGCGAGCAGCACGATGTCGGTCAATACTGTGGCGAGCGAGACCACGGCGACCAACAGGATGGCCTTGGTCCACGGGTTGGTCGAATGGACGATGCTGTCCCCACGCTCACCGTAATGTGTGACGAGCCTGAAGTCCGGGACGTGTTTGGAGTAGGACCTCCTGGACATCCACTCACTTCTCCTCTGGCGGCTTCTTCGCCAGATACACGTATGAAATGACAGCAACGACCGCCAGCACCCCGCCGATGAGTGCGACCTTCACGATATCACCCTCGATTAAGCCTGTCTCCTCGGGGTCGTGCTCCTGTCCGTAC
>JAUPMC010000156.1 GCA_030836605.1 Thermoplasmatota archaeon
AAGCTGATGCTCGAGGTCCGGAGGCGCAGGGGCGGCGGCTGGAGACTGCCGACGCGTTGGACCATCGCCCACGAGCTGATGCACCTGGCGCAGTTCAACTCGAAGGGCATCCCGGGAGGGGAGAGGGCCACGGACATACACGCGCTCGCCCGGCTCCCGCCGAGGTTCATAGACGACTCGCCGAGCTACCTGGTCGTCCCCAGGGGGCTGAGAGGCTCATGGCCCCCGGAGGCGGCCAGACTCGCCCACGAGCTCGCGAGGGAGGCGGTCGCCCTCAGGGGCAACGGCCTGAGGAGGTACGCCAGCTGGTGGGAGTCGGAGTTCGAGAAACAGTGGCGCCGGAACCGCGCCGAATGAAGGGTTGGGAAGAGGTTTCGGGCTCTCGCGGCGGCCTGTGATTAGTCGAACTCGCTCTTCGAGACCGCGATCAGGATCAGGCCGACGAGCGGGAGTATGAAGTACCCGCCCAGGAGCGAGAATACCGCGCCCACGATCGCGAGCGACCACTTCTTCCTCTGTATCGCGAATATGCCGCCGATGAGGGCGATGAGCGCCAGTATGATGAACACCAGGCCGCAGATGAGCGTCAGCGTGTCGAATCCCAAATCCACTGGCATCAGCGAGTTCATCGTGTCGCCCCAGAAGGCGACGACCAGGCCGCTGTAGATCTCTGTCAAAGCGGCGATTATGACCAGTATCCCGCCGATCAGCGGCATGACGGTCTGCTTCTTGACTGGCGCCGGCTGGACCCTGTAGTCCTTGCCGCAATACTGGCACACGTTCGCGTCCATCGCGATAGACTTGCCGCACTGGACACACATCCTAGAACTCGGTTGCTCTGGTGATCCCATCTTCATACACCTCGTACCACGGAGCCAAGGACCACGCTGTCCGAGCCCTTCGCCCCTGTCCAGGGTATATTTGAATACATATTATATAAAAACTTGTCATTATATTACGAACAGCGGGCCAGGCGGTCTGAGCGCGTGAGGGAGTTCACAGGAGCAGCAGGAACAGGAATGCACCTGCGACGAAGGCCGACGCCAGCACCAGGACGGTGATTATCTCTCTCCTGATGCTTGCGGCCACCCCGTCTGCCAAAAGCGCTGCCTCGACGTCCCGGGCGCTGACGGCTGACAACGCTCCAGCCTCCACCTCGGAGACCATCCCCTTCGTCTGCACATCCTTGATGTACAATCCATGGCTCGCGCCTAGTGTCATTCCACGCCACTTCCCAAGTCATCACTGGCGAGAGGACACATAAGAGTTTTCAAGGATGTCCGGACGCTTTGCGGGAGAGAGCGGGCGCGAAGGGATTCGAACCCTTGACCACTTGCTTAGGAGGCAAGTGCCATATCCTGACTAGGCCACGCGCCCGCGTGTGGGGACAGGCACCCAATACCGGGTGCCTGCCGATATATATGTGCCGGAGGGGGCTCAGACCTTCCTGTCCTCTTCCGACAGCTCCTCAGGGGCCTTCTTGACGGCCTCCTTCGCGGGCTCGGAAGGCGCCTCGGCCGGCTTCTCCGCCTTCGGCTCCTCCTTGGGCTCCTCCTTCTTCTCGGGCTTGGCGTACTCCTCGATGAAGGAGACGGTCTCGGCCCCGAGGACATCCCTCAGGTCCCTGACCACGCCGTACTTGCTGAGGATCCACCTCTGGTCGTACTTGCACGAGTCGGGGAGCTTGACCTTGTAGTCATTGCCGTGGTGCTCGACATCGAAGCCCTCGGACGTCCCGTACGACATCTTCAGTATGAGCTCCGCCAGCTCCTTCGGCTTCGTCGGCTTCGAGACGACCTTGTACTTGTACTTCAGCGTCCTGCCAGCGAGCTTGTTGTTGAAGTCGACCCTGACACGGCCAGCGGTGACGGCCGTGATGTGGCCAGGCCTGTTCTTGACCGTGACCTCGAGCCCGACCCTGGGCTCGATCTCCTGCTTCAGGAACTCCCTCACGGGGTGTAGCTCGACCAGCTTCGGGTCCCTTGCGCCCGCGGCCTTCTCCGGGGGTATCAGGACCTCGTACTCCTTGCCCACGTCGGCCTTGGCCATGTGCTCGTCGAGGCCAGGGAACAGGCGTCCCTTGCCCACGATCAGCGGCTGGGGCTCGTAGACCATCTTCTCGTTGAAAACGTCGTTGTCCTTGGCGACAGACTCGTGGGTCGTGTCGAACAGCTCCTTGGTGTCCTCTACCCAGGCGTCGAACTCGACCATGACTATGTCGCCCGCCTCGACCTTGGCCTCGGCAGTCTCCTTCTCCTCGTCTTTGGCATGGTGCTTCTTGGCACCTTCCTTCTCGGTCATTGGCTCATCACCGCATCAAGCGCGTATTTTGCGGATACATAGCCACCATTTAAAGGTTATGCATGCGGGGGTCGGCCTGTAGGTATCTGGCTCCCGGGGCCTCTGGCCCCGGCCCGCCGTCAAAAGCTATATGTGAGCTGCCTGATTACTCAGGAGGCCGCGCCAATGCCACCGTAGCTCAGCCGGAAGAGCAGCTGATTTGTAATCAGCAGGTCGGGAGTTCGAACCTCCCCGGTGGCTCTCAAAAACCCCCTTCCAGGGCCGAGCCTCGTACAGTTCTTATATCCGCGCGACAATCAACGACCAGTGGGGTAGGTG
>JAUPMC010000157.1 GCA_030836605.1 Thermoplasmatota archaeon
CGAGGAGGACTCGTGCGCCGACGGCATCAGGAGGTGCCTCGGGAGGGCGAGCTCGATGAAGATGAACGCGGTCGCGACCGCCAGGGACTACTCCATAGAGGCGTGCACGGCGAAGCTCGTGAACGCCTACGGGCTCGCCGCGGACGTGCTGGCCAGGGACAAGAGCTTCAAGTTCTGGACCAGGAAGACATAATCGGCAAAGGTATTTCTACGCAGGCCATGATTTGATGCCCAGGTGGACATGCCGCTCTCTTACCCGCTGTTCATCGTGGCCTACGCCCTATCCATGGTGCTGGGGATAGTAATCGCGCTCCTGCTCTTCGTGGGCTGGGACCAGATCTGGTGGAGGAAGGCGCTCAAGTCGGCGAGGTTCAACCTCGTGTACCTGACGCTCCTGGCCGCGCTGCCGCTGACGACGCTGGTGGAGAGCGCGTTGAGCAGCCCGGACGAGGCCACGGACGAGGTGGTCTACACCAACTGGATGTTCAGCATAGGGGGGAACGCGATAAGGGTCCTCCAGGACCGGCTGGACTATCAGGTCGTGGTGGACCTCTCCATCGTGGTCTATGTCTGGATCTTCACGTTCATACTATACTTCACGCCCATCCTCCTCGTCTGCCTGGACGACAGGCTGACCATGAGGAAGTACTCCGTCGCCATACTCTTCAACTACCTCGTGCTGATACCGTTCTACATCCTGTTCCCGGTGACTGTCACAGGGTTCTACCCGGACTCGGGCATGACCCCGCTGCTGTACATCAACACGAACTGGGGGAGGGTGGTGACGAGCGTCGACCCCCTCGACAACGACTTCCCGAGCGGGCACGTGAGCATCGTGCTCACGACCATCCTGGTGCTCATGTACGCCGGCTGGGACAGGAGGGGCTACGTGTACTTCGTGGCGATCTCGCTCGCGGGGATAGTGTTCGCGGTCCTGTTCCTCGGCGTGCATTGGCTCGCCGACATCTTCGGCGGGCTGGTGCTCGGCGTCGGCGCGACGATGCTCGCCAGCAACGAGAAGGTGCAGATGGCCGTGGACAGGCAAGTGAGGAGGGTCACCACGGCGCTCGTGGGCGAAGAAGAAGGGGGATCGGACCCGGCTAGGCTATCTCGAGGACCGTGACCTCGAACAGGAGCGTCCGGCCGGATATCTCGCCGTTGTACCCCGACTCGGTGTCTATCTTGTGTATCTGGAAGGTCCCGGCGTCCTCGTCCACGGACGAGAGCACGAACGAGGCACCCAGGTGGTCCACTCCCTCGCGCCAGTACGTGTCCGCCTCCGTCAGGAGGTGCCGGACGACAATGCGGCCCGCTCCGCCGTCGTAGTACACGTCGTAGGACTCGACCTCGCAATCCCAGCCCATCGGGTCGTCAGGGTCGTTCGGGTCCCCGTAGGGGGTGACGATATCGCCGACAGACGGGATGTTCTTGAATGTGACATAGCCCAAGGACACCTCGGTGACCAGCACGTCCCAGCCCCACTTGTAGTGGGGCATGATCACCATGGGCTCGGCGGACACGCCGAAAAGGCTGGTGAAGGATGAATCGCTGAGGGTCTCGACGACCGGGACCTCCTCGGCGAGGTCGAAAGTCTCGACCATCGACTCGTCCACCGCGTACCCGTCCTCGGGGGCGACGACGATTATGCGCTTCTCGTTGAGCTGCATGCCGATGACGCCGAGGGCGAAGCCCTTGATCGTGCCGCCCGACTCACCGTAGAGGCCAGCGGTCATCTCGAAGGGTTCGTATGCGCCTTCGTCCCGGAGCGTGAATGTGAACGACTTGGGATAGAGAGCGTCGTTGGAGGCGATGTCGTATAGGCTCGCGTCGAACACGCGGCCGTCCTCGAACATGCCGACGTAGTTCATGGTGACCGTGCTCCCGTCCTCGACGACGGTCGAGACCGACTCCCCGCTCAGGGAGTTGTCGTAGATGACGTACCCTATGACGCTGATGCATAGGAGCACCAGGACCGTGATGACGGTCGTGACGGTCTTCACGGGGTCTCTCGGCTCCCGCACGCGGGGTTCGCTCTCCATTTGGGACACTGAAGCGCGGTTATGGCCTGACCTGATATAAAGCTTACCGGGTTCCTCGTTCGGCACGGGTCAACGAGGTCAGTGTCATCCGCCGGATATCGGAGGGAAGAGCGACACCTCGTCCCCGTCCGCCAGTTCCGTGCCCTGGCCGCGCAGCTGGCCCACGTTGCGCCCGTTCACCAGCGCGACGAATGACTCTGGCCCTCTCTCCCGAAAGAGCCGAGCGAAGGGCTCGCCGTACTTGGACGCGAGCGCGTCCAAGAGCCCGGCCAGGTCCGAGGCCTCGGCGAGGGTCTCGGGGCACCCGGACAACTCCCTGAAAGTGGCGAAGAACCGAACCTTGACCTTGGCCGTCGGGGATCACCTGCGCCTCCACATCGGGCGCAGCGTACTTAATCGGTGCGACGAGGGTCGGGACGGGCGATGCGGAAGGGCTTCGGAGGGCGACCGTAGATATACCAATAATTGTATAGATTACATCATAACCCTATGCGAAAACACCTTTTTCAACACATTCGCATAGCCATGTGACCGGTCCCGCAACCCGCTCTCCGCACACGGCGGACAACACGACAGGCGCAACTGATAAACGGCGCGATTGACTAACCGTAAACGTCATCCCGGGAGGGAAGGCGGCTTGGACAGAGGACGCGGGAGACGAGAGGCGACAATAAGGATCAAGGGCATGCACTGCGCCACGTGCACGGACGCCGTGCGCGAGTC
>JAUPMC010000158.1 GCA_030836605.1 Thermoplasmatota archaeon
CTGGGCATCCACTCGGAGACGATTAGGCTCCCGGCGGAGACGAAGGAGTCGGAGCTGCTCTCGCTCATCGACAAGTACAACGCTGACAAGAAGTTCGACGGCATTCTCGTCCAGCTGCCTCTCCCGAAGCACATCAGCGAGGAGAAGGTCCTGCTGAGGATAGACCCCAGCAAGGACGTGGACGGCTTCCACCCGATCAACGTCGGCAAGATGGTCGTGGGCGCGGAGTCATACCTCCCGTGCACGCCGGCCGGCATCCAAGAGTTGCTCGTCAGGAGCGGGAACGACCCGAAGGGGAAGCATGTCGTCGTCCTCGGCAGGAGCAACATCGTGGGCAAGCCGATCACCAACATACTGCTGCAGAAGGCCCCGGGCGCGGACGCGACCGTGACGATTTGCCACTCGCGCACGCACGACCTCCCGAGCTTCTCGAGGCAGGCGGACATCCTGATAGCCGCGATGGGCGTTCCCAACTTCGTCAAGGCGGACATGGTCAAGGACGGCGTCGTCGTGATAGATGTCGGCGTCAACAGGATCAACGACCCGGCGGCCAAGAACGGCACGAGGCTCGTGGGCGACGTGGACTTCGAGAGCGTCAAGGCAAAGGCGAAGGCCATCACGCCAGTCCCAGGCGGGGTCGGCCCGATGACCATCACGATGCTCATGAAGAACACCGTCAAGGCCGCGAAGATACACCACGCCTGGAAAGACTGAGGCGCCGGGCCCGCGCGGCCGCGATGGATGTGTCAGAATCGATTCGCTTTTCGTCGTATTCTGACGAATATCGTCCGTCGGATGCGGACAGCGCACGACTACGCACATACGCGATTGTGTGAAATCGCCGTAGTCGCATCGAAAAACCTTATAAGGCCCCTGCAAATGCGGTGTCAGGGTAAGCCTCACCGGCCAGGATGAGCGCTTCGGAGAAGCGCGTCCGCGGCCGTGGTGACCGATGCGCACTCTACGGGACTCAGCGTGGCGCATGCGGTTGCAGTCGCTGGGGGACTCCGAGCGACGAGAGGCGCCTGGTAGGGCAACCCGAGAATGGTTCGCACAGGAACTGGATGTGAAGAGATGGCAGAGAAGGACACAGAACTGATACATGGCGCCTTGATCACGAAGGACCCCGCGAAGTTGAGGCTGAAGCCCAACCTGCAGGGATACGACAACCTTAGGAAGACCTTCAAGTGGTCGGACGCCGACAAGATGGTCGAATGGTTCCCTGGCGGGAAGATCAACGCGGCCCACAACGTCATCGACAGGCACGCGAAGGGCAAGAACGCCAACAAGGTCGCGCTCATCTACGACGACGGCGAGGGCAACGCCCAGAAGGTCACGTTCAAGCAACTCTACGAGCAGACGAACAAGTTCGCGAACGTGATGAAGAAGCTGGGCATCAAGAGGCAGGACAGGGTATTCTTCTTCCTGCAGAGGTCCCCAGAGCTATACGTGGGTTTCCTGGGCGCCATCAAGTGCGGCGCCATCGCGAGCCCGATGTTCCCCGCGTTCGGCCCGGACGCGATCAGGGACAGACTCCTGGACAGCAGCGCGGTCTGCCTGGTCACCGACAGCGACCTCAAGAAGAGGTTCTACGAGGTGAAGGCCCAGCTGCCCGAGCTGAAGCACACGATCATAGTCGGCAAGGACGTCGCCCCCGACGAGCTGAGCTGGGAGAAGGAGATGGCCGCGGCCTCCGACAAGTTCGAGACCGTGCCGATGGACCCTGAGGAGTTCATGTACCTGCTCTACACGTCAGGCTCGACCGGCAAGCCGAAGGGAGTCGTCCACGCCCACAAGGGGATCGTGGAGGCGCACCTCACGGCCAACTGGGTGTTGGATGTCCACGACGAGGATGTGTACTGGTGCGGCGCTGACCTTGGCTGGGTAACCGGAGTCGTCTACGGTGTCCTTGGACCTTGGTCGAACGGCGTCACTCAGGTCGGGCTCGCCGGCAGGTTCGACCCCGACAGGTGGTACCAGACGATCCAGAACTACAAGGTCAGTATCTGGTACACCGCCCCGACGGCCGTCAGGATGCTGATGGCGAAGGGCGACGACATACCGAAGAAGTACAACCTGTCTAGCCTGAGGGCGCTGTACTGCGTCGGCGAGCCGCTCAACCCTGAGGGCGTCAGGTGGGCCATGGAGGTCTTCGACAACAAGCCGTTCCACGACACATGGTGGCAGACGGAGACCGGCAGCATATTGATCACGAACTTCCCGGAGATGCCGATCAAGCCCGGCTCAATGGGCAAGCCCCTCCCGGGCATCGAGGCGGCCATCGTCGACGAGACCGGCAAGGTCCTCGGACAGGGCGAGGAGGGCAGCCTCGCGCTCAAACCAGGCTGGCCGTCCATGATGAGGCAGATCTGGAAGAACCCCGCGAAGTACAACGAGTACTTCCGGAACGGCTGGTACTACACCGGCGACACGGCCCAGATCGACAAGGACGGGTACTTCTGGTATGTCGGCCGCGCGGACGACGTCATCAAGACCTCCGGCGAGCGTGTCGGACCCTTCGAGGTCGAGAGCGCGCTCATCGAGCACGAGGCGGTCGCTGAGGCCGGCGTCATCGGCAAGCCCGACCAGCTCAGGGGGAACATCATCAAGGCGTTCATCGTCCTGACCCCTGGCTTCACCGAGAGCGACGCGCTCAAGGCGGACATACAGAAGCACGTCAAGAGCAAGCTCGCGGGGCACGCGTACCCGAGGGAGATCGAGGTCGTCAAGACCCTCCCCAAGACCAGGAGCGGCAAGATCATGAGGAGGCTGCTCAGGGCCAGGGAGCTCGGGTTGCCGATCGGCGACATCTCCACGCTCGAGGACTGAAACAACAATACCCTTTTCTAGGGGGGAGATATCCCCCCACCAACAATTTCCATCGGACACATGAGGTGAGGAGCACGGACTCTAGACTGGACCCAAGGACGCGCCTGGCCGATGGGAACGCAATGTTCCTGAAGTCCGTCTCGCCCACGGTCCTCGCGAACCTCGCCAAGGGCCAGCACCCGTTCGTCGCGATACTCACATGCTCGGACTCGCGCGTCTCACCCGTGTCGATATTCAACCTCTCGCTCGGGGAGGCGTTCGTCGTCCGGGTCGCGGGCAACTGCGCCTCGGACCCTACCGTCCTGGGGAGCCTCGAGTACGCGGTCTCGCACCTGAAGGTCCGCGCCATACTCGTCCTGGGGCACACGTCGTGCGGGGCTGTCAGAGCATCCTGCGACTGCGTCGACCACGGGAACCTCAGTGCCGTCATGACGGACATCGAGCGCGCGCGGTCGCGCCTGCCAGTGGAGAGGGCGCGCGACGGGGATTCGGTCGCGGAGGGCAACGTGCACCTCCAGATGCGGAGGCTGCAGGACCTCAGCCCGGTGATCAGGGATGAGGTCGAGTCGGGGAGGCTCGAGATGATCGGCGCGATGTTCGACATCGCGACAGGCAGGGTAAGGTTCGTCAACTCATAGATCGCACACGGAAAGCGGTGAAAGACAATGTCTGAAGTGAAAGAGAAGAAAGTCATGAACAGATGGATAACGGTCGTCGGAGCGCTGCTCGTGCAGCTCGCCCTCGGCTCGATATACGCATGGTCGGTATTCAACGGCCCGCTCGCGAGTTCGCTGGACGAGCCGAAGAAGTCCGTCCAGGTCCTCAGCATATTCGCCATAAGCCTTGCGGGCTTCGGGATCTCGGTCCAACTCGGAGGCTTCCTCCAGGACCGGCACGGCCCGAAGAAGATCGCGATGCTCGGCGGCGCCGTCTACGCGGTCGGATACGTCCTGTCGTCGTTCTCGACCGAGAGCCTCGGGATGATGTACCTCGCGTACGCGGTCCTTGGCGTCGGCGTGGGCATCGGTTACAGCTGCCCCCTCGCGTGCTGCGTCAAGTGGTTCCCGGACAAGAAGGGCCTCGTCAGCGGCATATCCGTCGCGGGCTTCGGCGCGGGCACGTTCGTGTTCGCCCAGGTCGGCACGTACTTCATCAACAACATGGGCGGCCTCGTGAACGCCTACCTGTACCTCGGGGTCATATTCCTCGGGATGGTCCTGGCCGGCGCGATGCTCCTGATCAACCCCGCGCCGGGGTACTGCCCGGCCGGATGGACCCCCCCGAAGGCGGGCACGGCCGGCGCTCCCGGAAGGGACTACACCTGGCGTGAGATGGTCAGGACGAAGTCCTTCTGGTTCCTCTGGGTCATGTTCGTCCTGTCCGCGACCTGCGGCCTGATGATGATCGGCAACGTGAGCAACGTCGCGCAGGCGTTCGAGGACATCTACGCAGCGGAGAACATCGGGTTCGACTCGGCCACCGAGAACATAACGCTGACCGCTCAGCTCGCCACGATCGTGGGCATACTGGCCGTGTTCAACGGCGCGGGCAGGGTCGCGTGGGGTTTCATATCCGACAAGATGGGCAGGACCAAGGCGATGAAGATGATGTTCCTGACGCAGGCCGTCATCTACCTCGTGGCTGCCGCCTTCGTGATGGCCAAGCCGATCGACGAGAGCACGGTGTTCATGGCAGTGACGGCCATCGTCTCCGCGGTCGGCTTCTGCTTCGGCGGCAACTTCGCCCTGTTCCCGCCCACGACCGCTGACTACTTCGGCACGAAGAACTTCGGCGACAACTACGGCAAGGTGTTCACGTCCTACGCCGTGGGCGGCGTCATAGGCGCGCTCATACCGGCGTTCGTGTCCGGAGGGTTCGAGTACGTCTTCATCGGGGTCGCCGTGGGGTCGTTGGCCGCGCTGGCCATCGCCTTCATGACCAAGCCGCCAGAGGCCCCGCAGCCGTCGAAGGCGTGAGCGGACCCCTCGTAGGGGCATGAGGTTCGAAACCCTTTGAAAAACCCTTATCCTCGTCCTTTAGCCTTGCGAAAGCTTTTATCGGGTTTGTACATAACCGACTTGAGGTCTGCAGGATGCTGAAGGAGTGCGTGAACCACGGCTATTTCAGGGCGGAGTTCTGCCCCGTGTGCGGGGACGAGGGTCGGTTCCTGATGAACGACGAGGAGCTTGAGAGGCTCAGCAGGACGATGGCCGGCGTGCTCAGGCACTTCCCCGAGAGGTTCGACCTCAGGGTCGACAGGCAGGGTTTCGTGGACCTCAAGGCGTTCGTCGAGGCGCTGCACCAGAAGCAGAGGCGGTTCCACTGGCTGCGCCCGCATCACATAGTCGCGATAATAGAGACTGACGACAAGGGCAGGTACGAGCACAGGGACGGCATGATAAGGGCCACGTACGCCCACTCGTTCGAGATCGAGCTGGACACCGACGCCGTCGGCGCCCCAGACACGCTCTACTACCCGACCACGGTGGAGGAGGTCGACATCGTCCTGGAAGTGGGGTTGAAGCCCTCCGACAGGAAGAAGGTCCACCTGAGCAAGACTGTCGGGGACGCGGTGAACGCGGGCAGGGTCAGGACACCGGAGCCGATCATACTCGAGGTGAACTCGAAGGCCGCGGCGGAGGACGGCATCGTGATACAGAAGGCCGGGAGGACGGTCTACCTCACCACGGACGTGCCGCCGCAGTATCTCAAGAGGATAGACGTGGACCTGGCCGAGTTCCCGCCCCAGACGCCGCCCCGCGAGGAGGAACCCCACAGGCAGGAGCTTGGCGAGGAGAGGCCCAGCGAGGACAGGGACGACCAGTAGCCGCGCATGTTCGCCCCCCGAGGGCAAATGATTATTAGCTGACAGACCAGAGCACGTGCTCGATGCTTGACAAGCGGGACCCGCCGTTGGCCGAAGGGCTCGAGGACATGCTGTCCCTGCATGTGCTCGCGTTCTACTGGGAGGGGTTCGAGCCGAGGCTGGACTGCCACGACCCCTTCAACCACGAGGTCGTCCAGGTCGGGTTCGACCCTGCGGACTTCGTCGTGAGCGGCAGGAAGGTCTGCGTCGGCCGGTTCGAGGGCGACCGCTACATCGAGTGCCCTGGTAGGACGCTGGTCACCAAGTTCTCCCAGTGCGACAAGTGCGCCGGCGAGGCGTTCATAGAGGACCAGGAGTGCATATTCGACCCGAAGTGCGACGGCAGCAAGTGCGACAACGAGTTCTGCAAGAGGCAGCACGTGCTCTATCTCGCGTTCTACGACACGATGGCGAAGATTGGCATGAGCTCCACGCGCAGGGTGGAGAGGCGGCTGGTCGAGCAGGGCGCGGACGCGTTCGCCATCATCGGGGCCTTCCCGAACAGGCTCGCGGCCAGGGAGGGCGAGAAGGAGATATCCGCCCAGCTCGAGCTCCCTCAGTGGATCAAGCAGCAGACGATACTGTCGATGTTCTCGCGCCCGCTGGACACGGACGGCCTGAGGGAGCGCTATGACGGCCTCAAGAGAGTCCTGGGCGAGACCCGCGGCTTCTCCGTCGAGCCCCTCAGGCGCCTCGAGGACTATCCTCTGAGACGCCCGCTGCCTGAGGCGCCGGTGCTCCAGGACACGGCCGGTGTGCATATCGGGCGCATCATCGGCGTCAAGGGCAAGTGGCTCGTGTACGACTCCGGTGGCCTGAAGGCGCTCAACCTGTCCGACCTGCCTGGCAGGTCCCTGGCGGACAAGTATCTTGTCCAATCGCTCAAAACCAACAAATAGCCCGGACTCGTTGATGATTCTGGATGGTCTGAATGAAGATACAGTGGTTGGGACACTCGGCTTTCCTGCTGCACGGGAAGAACAAGGTGCTGATAGACCCGTTCCTGACGGGCAACCCGAAGGCCGCCGCGAGGCCCGAGGAGATCGACTGTGACATCATCTGCGTCACTCACGGGCACCTCGACCACCTCGGCGACGCGGTCGCGATCGCGCGGAGGACCGGGGCGGAGGTCGCGTGCATAGTCGAGATGTCCCTCTACCTCGAGAAGTGCTCTATCAAGGCCACGGGGTTCAACATCGGCGGCACGGCCAAGATCAAGGACACGAAGGTGTCCATGGTTCCGGCGTTCCACTCGTCCAGCATAGGCGCCCCCGGGCTCGAGTTCTCGGCCGCGATGGCGACAGGGATGGTCATAGACTCCGGCAAGGTCGTGTACCACGCAGGCGACACGTCGGTGTTCGGGGACATGAAGCTCATCGGCGAGATGTACGAGCCTGATGTCGCCCTCCTGCCCATAGGCGGGTTCTACACGATGGACCCGGTCCAGGCCGCGCTCGCCACCAAGCTCATCGCCCCGAAGATAGTCATCCCGATGCACTACGGCACCTGGCCCCCGATCGAGCAGGACCCGAAGGAGTTCGAGAGGCTCGTGAAGAAGCAGTCCAAGGCCAAGGTCAGGGTCATGGTCCCGGGCGAGGTACTGGAAGTCTGATCACAGATGGCCAAGGTCGTCACGCCGCTAGAGCTCAGGCAGCGGCACGGACCCCTGTTCGCGAGGAGGCTCATCACCATGGTCGATGAGCGGACAGGCAGGGCGAGGATAGTCGAGGAGTGCTGCGCCCAGGGGCCGGTCGAGTGGGACGCCGTCAACCGGCTCAGGGCCGGGGGCGTGGTCGAGCATGTCGAGGTCCAGGGGACGACGCTCCTGATGGACGCTCGGATCGGCGAGGGCAAGGTCAACTTCGGCCCCGCCTCGAAGGAGACAGGGGGCCAGGCCCTGAGGGCGCTCCAGGTCAAGGGCGGCAAGGTCGAGACCACCTGGATGGGCCTCGCTGGCGCGAGCGTAGGCGTGGGCGCGTGCCTGCCCCAGGCCGACGGAGTCGAGAAGGCCGAGTTCCTCAGCGACGAGGAGGTCGGCGGGTCGAGGCAGGTCGAGATCCGCATCACGACCCCGCTCCACAGGCGCCTGTTGATCGGGATAGACGACACCGACACCAAGGAGAAGGGCGCCACCTGGGTGCTGGGCCTCAAGCTCGGGAGGGAGATGCCCCACGGGGTGTTCCTCACACACAAGATAGTCCAGCTGAACCCCCTAGCGCCCCAGAAGACGACGAACTGCGCGTCGACCGCGCTCGCGTTCGCCGTCCTCCCGGAGAAGGTGGGCGAGGCCATCAAGTGGGCGAAGCAGTTCGTGGCGGAGAACACCTTCTCGGGCGAGACGGTCCTCGCCTCCTACGAGGGGATCGAAGTGCCCGCGGCCGCGGTACGGTTCGGGGCCGAGGCCAAGGAGGTCATACTCTCGATACACGACGCCGAGCACGCGGCCAAGAAATCGGGGATATCCATCCACGAGGTCACGGGCAGGCGTGGCGCAATCGGGGCGGTGGCGGCCATCGGCTGCGTCGACCTGGGCCTGTACAGCGCGGGCCTGCCCGACGACTTCAAGCACCTATAGTCTTAAATCCGGCCCGCGCATAGAGGCTCGGTCGGCCATGACTGGTGAGATTTCCAAGGCCATTTCCGGGACCGCGTACCAGACCTATGAGAAGAGGCTTCTCAAGGAGGTGATGGGACAGCCAGTGCCCCATCACGTGGCCGTCATCATGGACGGCAACAGGCGGTACGCGAACGAGTTCGGCCTGGTGGTCGCCCAGGGGCACGAGAAGGGCAAGCAGAAGCTCGAGGAGATGCTCGAGTGGTGCCTCGAGCTCGGCATCAAGGTCCTCACGGTGTACGCGTTCTCCACGGAGAACGTGGGCAGGGAGAAGGACGAGGTCGAGACCCTGATGCGGATGTTCGTGAAGAACTTCAAGACCCTCGGGGACGACGAGAGGGTCCACAAGCACAGGATAAGGGTCAGGGTCCTCGGCCAGAAGGACATGCTTCCAGAGGACGTCCAGGACGCCATCGCGTACGCCGAGGAGAAGACCAAGGACTATGTCGAGTACTCCTTCAACGTCGCCGTCGGGTACGGCGGCCGGGAGGAGATAGTCCACGCGATCAAGAGGCTCGCCGAGGCGGTGAAGGCGGGGGACCTGAAGGTGGATGACATCACGCAGAGGACAGTCTCGGACTACCTGTACACCTCCGACCTGCCGGACCCGGACCTCATACTGAGGACCTCGGGGGAGGAGCGGATCTCCAACTTCCTCCTCTGGCAGCTGGCGTACTCGGAGCTGTACTTCTCGGATGTCTACTGGCCCGGGTTCAGGAAGATCGACTTCCTGAGGGCCGTGAGGTCGTACCAGCAGAGGGTCCGCAGATACGGGAAATGATTGCTTTTCGCCGCCCCCCGGCGTGCTATTCGTTGTGTCGTCCCCATCGGGCGTACGAAAAATGGCCGAAACGCGCCCAGGATTGCACGGATTCCGTTAGATTGAAGTACTCCGTGCAACTACCGGGCCCGGGATCAGATGACTACGCCTGAGACGAACCCGTTCCCGTGCGAGATACTGGACCGCTGGAAGGGCCTGGACCTCAAACTGCTGCCGATAGACAGGACCGACATACGCATCCTGTGCGAGCTCCGCGAGAACGCCCGCATGAGCAACTCCGAGATTGCCAAGAAGCTCGGGGTGACCGAGGCGACGGTCAGGCGGCGTATCAAGAACCTCATAGAGAACGGCATCATCATGCGGTTCTCGATACACATCGACTACAGGCTCATAGAGAACACCGTCAAGGCGTACATACACCTCAAGACCGTGACCGACAAGCTCGACAAGGTCGTCGAGCACGTCGTGAACCACAACAGGGTCGTCGCGGTGTATCGGGTCACGGGCGAGTACGACCTGCTCGTGGTCGCGCTCTTCGTCGGCATGACCGAGCTCCAGGAGTTCATAGACACGTTCCTCAAGATAGACGGCGTCAAGGAGACGGACACCCAGATCGTGATGAGCGCCCACAAGGGCGTCCCGTGGACCGGCATCTGAGGCGCACGGCATGGACGCCGAGGAGGCCGTTCGCGAACTGAGGCGCCTCGCGAGGCCATGCGACCTCGAGGTGCCGGCCAGGTACGGTATATTCGGGAAGGAGATCCTCGGGGTCAGGACCCCGGACCTCGTGGCCCTCGCGAAGAGGCTCGGCAAGGACCACTCGCTCGCGCTCGGGCTCTGGCGCACAGGCATCTACGAGGCCCGGCACCTCGCGGTCCTGGTGGACGAGCCGGACAGGGTGACCGAGGCGCAGATGGAGCGCTGGGTGAAGGACTTCGACTCATGGGCTATATGCGACGGGGCCTGCCTCCACCTGTTCGACCGGACCAGGTTCGCGTACGACAAGGCCCTGGAATGGAGTTCGAGGGACGAGGAGTACGTCAAGCGCGCAGGCTTCGTGCTCATGGCCGTCCTGTCGGTCCATGACAAGAAGGCCGCCGACTCCGTCTTCCTCGGTTACCTCCCGGTCATCCTGCGGGAGTCGACGGACGAGAGGAAGTATGTCAAGAAGGGCGTGAACTGGGCGCTGAGGCAGATAGGCAAACGGAACCAGCGCCTGAACGAGGCCGCCATCGGGGCCGCGCTCAAGATGTCGCGCGTCGACTCGAAGGCCGCCAGGTGGATAACATCGGACGCCCTGAGAGAGCTCAGGAGCGACGCAGTGAGACGGCGCCTGGAGTCTAAACGGCCTGCAAAGCGACCTGGACGACGTCCATCGTCTTGATATCGAGGCCGGCCTTCTTCGCGCCGGCCACCAGGTTGACCTGGCAGAACGGGCACGACGTGACTATGAGCTCCGCGCCGGCGTCGACCGCCTCGCGGACCCTGTCCGCGGCGATGCTCTCGGCCATGTCGTTGAACGCGCTCTTGAACCCGCCGCCCGCGCCGCAGCACTGGGAGTCCTCCCTCTCGTGCTTCATCTCGACGACCTGCACGCCCGGTATCGCCTTGAGGATGTTCCGGGGCGGGTCGTAGACCTTCGCGTGCCTGCCCAGGTGGCACGGGTCGTGGTACGCTATCTTCTTCTTGAACTCCTTCGTGAACTTCAGCCTGCCCTCCTTGACGAGCCTGTCCAGGTACTCCGTGATGTGGAACAGCTCGAACGAGGGTTTGCCGACCATCTTCGGGTAGTCGTTCTTGATCGTGTTGTAGCACCCGGCGCAGGCCGTGACCATGGTCTTCCAGCCGTGGCGCTCCATCTCGCGCACGTTGTGCGGGGCGAGCTCGTCCCTCACGGGCGCTTTCTGGCCGGTCCTGAGCAGGGGGGAGCCGCAGCACCATTCCTCCTCGCCCATGATGGTGAACCTGACCCCCGCCTTGTCCAGCAGCTTGGCCGTGCCGACGGCGAGCGGGGTCATCCTGTACGCCTCCGTGCAGCCCGTGAAGAAGACCACCTCAGGGTCCTCAGAGAGCTTGATGTCCTTCGGGAGCCACGCGGGCCTCTTCTCCTTGGGCTCGTCGTACGGGTTCCGCTTCTGGGTGACCCTCTCCCTGATCTTCGTGTGCGCCTCCATCGGCCCGTAGCCTTCGGAGATCAGCCACTCCTTGACCTCCTCCCAGAGGTGCGCGAAGTTGATCTCGACATGGCAGTTGTGCTCGCACGCGGCGCAGGATGTGCACTGGAAGATGCGCTCGACGAACTTGTCGTCTATCTTCGCGTTCCTTCTGAGCAGCGTGTCGATTGGCGTCCTGTTCTTGATCTGCTTGAGCTGGTACACCTTGCCCCTGGGCGTGGCGGACTCCCAGCCTATGGTCCTGTATATGGGGCAGGGGTCCCTGCAATAGCCGCACTGTAGGCACGCGTCAAGGTCCTTCGCGATCTCGGAGATGTTCCGCATGAATGTCACCGGATGGGCTCTCTGCTTCTCCCCGTGGCCTCCGCCGATACCTTGCCCGGCAGGGCCCATGAGCTCCTGGCTCTCGTGATATCTTCGATGTTGATAAACCTAGCGCAGAACGGCCGAACGCGCGTCGAAACCCGTTCATACGCGCTTGGACTTGCGCGCTTTCGCCTTTCCGCCCTCGGGCCTGAGACGGATTTCAACGTCCTTCCCCGGCTCGTACCCCTTGAGGCTGCTGAGCATTCCTCGGACGGTGTCGTCGACTATCTCGGAGACGAAGGTCCCGGTGGCGATCCTCTTCCCCCCCACGGTGATCATGACGCCCCTCGACGGGAGCTCCTTGCAGTCCTCCGGCTTCCTCCTGCCCTCCGCTATTGCCCTGGCCATCGACCGGCAGTCGAGCCCGCACTTGAGGCAGTCCAGCCCCGGGAGCGAGCCCAACGCGCGCTCGAACAGGACCTCCTTGATCACGTACTGGGTGAGCTCCTTGACCGTCGGGTTGGACAACACTGTGCCCTCCCTTGGCTTGATGTCCCCGAGGACCACCTTCGGGTAGGGGCCGTCCTTGAGCCCCTCGATTAT
>JAUPMC010000159.1 GCA_030836605.1 Thermoplasmatota archaeon
CACGCGAACGGAGGATATCGTCTTCAGCACGGAGTTCATCTCGACCTTGTCTATCGCGGCGACGGCCCAGTCGCCGCCCGAGTTGAAGACATAGAACCTCGTCCGGATGTACGCCCTCTTGCCGGATAGGAACCCCTTGATGTTCTCCTCGGTGAGCTCGAAATCCACGCTCCTTACGCTGACTTCCTTGCAGTGGCCGGGAAACATCCTCTACCAGGCCAGGGCAATCAGGTTATCAGTATTATAATAAGTCCCTAGGACGAGAGGACGCGAGCAGAGAGGCGGCGCGGATAATAAGGCGCGACGAGATACGGATACTGTCATGACAAGCTGGGACAGGTTCCCCGAACTCAGTACGGACAGGCTCGAACTCCGCGCCATCACGCGTGACCACGCGGAGTGGTACCTGAGGCACTTCTCCGTCCCCGAGATCGTCGAGGGGCAGGGGTTCCCGCCACCGAAGGACCTCGCTGCCGCGAGGGAGGAGCTGGAGCGGTACATCGTCGGGCTGTACGAGGCGGGGAGCGGCTACCGATGGGGGATACGGTTCAAGGGCGACGTCGACGTCATAGGGAGCGTCGGGTTCTACGCCTGGGACAAGGAGCACGAGAGGGCCGAGATGGGGTACGACCTCCTGCCCGAACACTGGGGGAAGGGGATTATGACCGAGGCGCTCGAGAGGGTCGTCCGGTTCGGGTTCGAGGAGATGAGGCTCAACAGGATCAAGGCCACCGTGATGGCCACCAACCCGCGGTCGATGTGGCTGATCGCCAAGCTGGGGTTCGCCGAGGAGGGGGTCATGAGGGAGTTCTCGAAGGTGGAGGGGAAGTACGTCGACGAGCACGTGTTCTCGATGCTGAGGAAGGATTGGTGCGGGACCGCGCGAGGGAATGTCTGAAATACAGCGCGCCGCGCGCCATCGTGTCCCGAACGGGATACCGCCGTACGACAAGGTTCTATAACCCCTCCCGGAATATCCGACAGGTCGTCAGATGAAGGGATACCTGGTCCTTGAGGACGGGACTGTTTTCGAAGGTATGCCCTTCGGCTTCTCGAAGGATGTCATCGGAGAGGTGGTCTTCTCCACGGGCATGACCGGGTACCAGGAGTCGTTGACGGACCCGTCGTACTGCGGCCAGATACTCGTCCCGTCATACCCCCTGATCGGCAACTACGGAGTCAACGGGAACGACTCGCAGTCCGGGAAGGTCCAGGTCTGGGGATACGCCGTGAGAGAGGTGTGCGGGCACCCCAGCCACAGGGACTCGGAGCAGACGATGGACGAGTTCCTGCGCGGGCATCAGGTCCCTGGGGTGAGTGGGATAGACACGAGGGAGCTCATCAGGAAGATACGGGACTCAGGCACCATGATGGGCGGCATCACGTCCGGCGACCCGAAGGGCATGCTGGACAGGGTCAGGAAGTCGAGGCATCCCGAGCTGTCCAACCTCGTGTCGATGGTCAGCACCAGAGAGGTCGTGAGGTTCGGGCGCCCGGGGGCGAAGAAGGTCGCGGTCTTCGACTGCGGAGTCAAGGAGAACATCATGCTCGAGCTCAGGGACAGGTTCGAGGTATACCAACTCCCCTTCGACACGGACGCCGACACCGTCAGGGGACTTGACCCAGACGGCATATTCATCACCAACGGCCCTGGCAACCCCGCTCATCCAGATATGATTGGGAAGACCGTGGCGACCCTCGCCCGGCTCAAGGAGGAGTACCCGATGATGGGGATCTGCCTGGGGAACCAGCTCCTCGCGCTCATGCTCGGGGCGAAGACTTACAAGCTCAAGTTCGGGCACAGGGGCATCAACCAGCCAGTCAAGTTCGAGGGACGGGTCCTCATTACGTCCCAGAACCACGGATTCGCGGTGGACCGGGAGTCCGCCGAGGACGCGGGACTGGATGTGACATTCACGAACCTTAATGACGGGACCGTAGAGGGGGTCAGGCACAGGGAGCTGCCGATCTTCTCGGTCCAGTTCCACCCAGAGGCACACGCTGGGCCCCTGGACGCGAACTTCCTGTTCGACCGGTTCAAGCAGATGCTGGAGGCGGACTGATGCCCAAGAGGGACGACCTCCACAAGATAATGGTCATAGGCTCTGGACCGATAGTCATAGGACAGGCCGCCGAGTTCGACTTCTCTGGATCCCAGGCGTGCAGGTCCCTCAGAGAGGAGGGGTACACGACCGTGCTCGTCAACTCGAACCCCGCGACCATCCAGACGGACCTCGAGATGGCGGACATCGTCTACGTCGAGCCGCTCGACCGCGCAACGATAGTCAAGGTGATAGAGAAGGAGAAGGTCCAGGGGATAATGTCCGGGATGGGCGGGCAGACCGCGCTCAACATATGCTCAGAACTTGCGGAGGCAGGGGACCTGGAGAGGCTCGGGGTCGAGCTGCTCGGGAGCCAGCCGAGGGCGATCGCCCTCTCGGAGGACCGCGAGCTGTTCAGGGAGACAATGCTCCAGCTGGGCGAGGCGATCCCGAAGAGCAGGACCGTGAGGAGCATCGAGGAGGCGAAGGCCGCGGTCCCGGAGATAGGCGGCTACCCCGTGCTCGTGCGGCCAGCGTTCACGCTAGGGGGCACAGGGAGTGGCATCGCGCACGACGAGAAGGAGCTCGCGGACATCACCGGGAGAGGGCTGATCTACTCGCGCATC
>JAUPMC010000160.1 GCA_030836605.1 Thermoplasmatota archaeon
GAGTTCACCGAGACGATCAACGAACTTGGACCATCACCCATGAGAGGTGGTGAATGAGGATGGACAGGAAGGCCAGGATAGAGGCGGCAAGGAGGACCGTCGAGGGCGAGCGGGTCAGGTGGCTCCTGGGCAAGAAGGGGCAGCTGACGACCACAGGCAACGTCTTCGGCGAGACGATCACGGACGCGAGGTACAGCTTCATCGTGCAGAAGGCTGCGGCGGTGGAGCTGGAGAGGAACTCGCTCCTCATGCAGATGGAGCGGGACCCGAAGACCGTGCACGAGCTGCACGACGCGACGGGCATCTCGAAGCCGGAGATCGTCAGGCACATCATCGCCCTGAAGAAGTGGAGGCTCATCGAGCAGGCGGGGATGAAGGGCCAGTCGCCTCAGTACGCGGCCTTGCTGAAGAGGACAGGTGCTGGAGAGGTGAACTGAAATGGCGGAGAAGATCAAGATCGCGCAGTACTGGGGCGCGGGGTGCGGAGGCTGCGACGTCGCGCTCCTGGACATCGACGCGAAGATACTGGACGTGCACGCGATAGCCGAGGTCGTGTTCTGGCCGATAGGGTTCGACGGCAAGCTGCACGAGATAGAGCAGATGCCCGACAAGTCCATCACGGTCTCGTTCTACAACGGGGCCATCAGGAACAGCGAGAACGAGCACGTCGCGAAGGTGCTGAGGCAGAAGTCGGTCATCCTGATCAGCTTCGGCTCGTGCGCGTGCTTCGGCGGCACGCCTGGCCTGGGCAACGTCACCAACAGGGAGGAGGTCTTCCAGACGGTGTACAAGGACACCCAGTCCACGGACAACAAGGCGGGCGTGTACCCACAGGAGCACACGAAGGTGCCCGAGGGCGAGCTCGAGCTGCCGAGGTTCTACGACGACGTCAAGACCCTGGACGAGGTGGTCGACGTCGACTACTTCATGCCTGGCTGCCCGCCGACCACGAACCTGATCGCGCTGGCGGTCGACGTGGTCGCGAAGCACGTGACGCAGGGCGCGCCGCTGCCCCCGAAGGGCACTGTCATAGCGAGCGACAAGACCCTGTGCGACGAGTGCAACAGGGAGAGGGTCGAGAAGAACAGGCGCATCGAGAAGATCTACCAGTCGTACGAGATCAAGGCGGACCCGAAGAAGTGCCTCCTCGACCAGGGCATCATATGCATCGGCCCGGCCACCAGGGCCGGGTGCGGCGCGATGTGCCCGAACGCGAACATGCCGTGCAGGGGCTGCATGGGCCCGACCAAGGCCGTGACGGACCAGGGCGCGAGCATGCTGAGCGCGGTATCATCCCTGCTCAACATCACGGATTCGGAGTCAAAGTTAAATGAGGAGCAGATAATGGAAATGATGATGCAGGTCAAGGACCCGCTCGGGACCTTCTACGCGTTCACGCTCCCGAAGTCCCCTCTGAGGAGGACCGTCAAGGAGCGCAAGAGGAAGGGGTGACATCACATGGCAGGACCGATCATCAACGACACGCCGGTGAAGACGAAGGAACGGAGGATCACGATCGACCCCGTGACGAGGCTCGAGGGCCACGGGAAGATAGAGATATTCCTGGACGACAAGGGCGAGGTCTCGAACGCCTACATGCAGATCCCGGAGCTGAGGGGCTTCGAGAGGTTCTGCATAGGCAGGCACGTGCAGGAGCTGCCCGTCCTGACCAACAGGCTCTGCGGCGTGTGCCCGGCGGCGCACCACATCGCGTCCACGAAGGCCTTGGACGCCGTGTTCAGCGCGGAGCCGACGGCCACCGCGAAGAAGCTCAGGGAGCTCTTCTACATGGGGCAGTACACGCACAGCCACATAGCGCACTTCTACGCACTGGCGGCCGCGGACTTCGTCCTCGGGCCGTCCGCGCCCTCCAACAAGAGGAACGTGCTCGGGGTCGTCGACGCCGTGGGCGTCCCGATAGGCGCCGAGGTCATCAAGCACCGCTCGTACGGACAGAAGGTCCAGGAGATCATCGGGGGCAGGGCGACGCACCCCGTGTTCGGCCTCCCGGGCGGCGTCTCGAAGCAGATCAGCGAGGAGGAGCGCGCGCAGATGGAGGAGATGGCCAAGAGCTGCGTCGAGTTCGGCAAGTTCACGGTCAAGCTCTTCCATGACGTGGTCCTGGCGAACAAGGACTACCTGGGACTGATACTGAACCAGGACGCGTACTACCTCGAGACCTACTACATGGGCATGGTCGACAAGAACAACAAGAGCCAGTTCTACGACGGCGACATCAGGGTGGTCGACCAGAAGGGCAAGCAGGTCGTGAAGTTCAAGCCGAGCGAGTACCTGGATATCATCGCCGAGCATGTCGAGCCGTGGACGTACATGAAGATGCCCTACCTCAAGAGCGTCGGGTGGAACGGCTTCGTCACCGGCCCGTCGAGCGGCATATACAGGGTCGGCCCGCTCGGCAGGATCAACGTATGCGAGGGCTACACGACGCCCTTGGCGCAGGCGGAGTACGAGGCGTTCAGGAAGACCATGAGGGACCTTGGCGTCACCGGGCCTGTGCACCACACGCTGGCGTACCACTGGGCGCGCGTGATAGAGCTGCAGTACGCGACCGAGCACATGCTCGAGCTCGCGAAGGACAAGAGCATCACGAGCGACGACATCAGGGGCCCGTGGAACCCGCCCAAGGAGGGCGTGGGCATATGCGAGGCCCCGAGGGGCACGCTCATACACCACTACGCCTCCGACAAGGACGGGCTGTGCACGAAGATCAACATGATTGTCGCGACGACCAACAACTACGCGGCCATGAACACGAGCGTGAGGCAGGCGGCCAAGGCGCTCATCCACAACGGGATGGTCTCCCAGGGGCTGCTGAACAAGGTCGAGATGGCCTTCAGGTGCTACGACCCGTGCAACTCGTGCGGCACGCACGCGCTGAACGGCGGGCCCGCGCTAGAGGTGACGGTCCGGAAGGCCGACGGCTCCGTGGCCAAGACCCTAAGGAACTTCTGAAAACCCCAACGAGGGGCTCACGCCCCTCGGGCCTTTGATTTCCCAGCCCCGACAGGATGAACTACCATGAGGCGCTACCCATGAGCGTGAAGACCCTGATCGTGGGGGTCGGGAACCCCATACTCTCGGACGACGGCGTCGGGATATACGCCGCGAGGATGCTCCTCGAGCGCGGGCTCCCGGGAGTGTCCATAGAGGAGCTGCCCGCGAGCGGGCTCGAGCTACTCGACATGGTCATGGGCTACGACCGGGTGGTCATCATCGACGCGATCCAGACCAGCGGAGGCGTGCCGGGGGACCACTACGTCCTCCGCGAGGACGACTTCGAGAGGACGGTCCACGGGTCGTCGCCCCACGGCATCAACATCGCGACGGCGCTCGCGATGGGCCGCAAGATCGTCCCCGACAAGATGCCCAAGGAGGTGTTCTTCGTCGCGATAGAGGCGGAGGACCTGACGAACGTCTGGGAGGGGTTGACACCGAAGGTGTCAGAGAAGCTCCCGGGGATAGTCGACATGATAGAGAAGGACTTCGTCCGACGCTAGGCTCAGCATATCCTCGGGACCGGGTCC
>JAUPMC010000161.1 GCA_030836605.1 Thermoplasmatota archaeon
GGCCTGATAGAGATAGTCCGCAAGATGCGTGAGCGGAAACTGGAACCTGGCAGGTTCGAGGTCTTCGACGGCGATGGCGCTCCCCTGGGTGCGATGGATTTCACGAATGTAGGCCCGTATCACGTCCGTGCGACGACCGTGTGGGGCGAGGTTGAAGTGCGCACCAACGCCGATGACGATATATCGATAACCCTCGACGGCGGGCCCGTCGCCGTCCTGGTCCTCAGCAAATGGCTTACCAAACTGACTCTGAAGCTTGCCTCCGGCCAGGAGGTCGTGTTCAAGTTCGCAACGATCGCCAACGCGCTGCGCCACAAGAGCGAGCTCGGGAGGTTCGAGTACAAGTACAAGCTCGCTACGGAGAGCCACGAACGGGCCGAATGCACCGTGACGGTCGCAGGTTCGTACTCCATCAGGGCGGAGGACATCGCCTTGGCGATGCTCTCGTTCTATGGCTACCAGCGCGTGTTGGTCCTCGTGCCGTGGATGGAGCGGGGCCTGGCTCGGGTCAAGAAAAATTAGGTTCACCACCCGGAGCATGTCTCACGCCCCGGATGGTTTGGAGTTTCAGGCGTGTCTACGGGTAGAAGCCCCTGAGCTTCGTGGCGTCAGCGACCCTCTTCACCGCGACGAGGTACGCTGCGTCCCTCATGTTGCACTTGTGCTTCTCCTTCATGTCCCACACTTCGTGGAACGCCTTCGTGATCTTCTGGTCCAGGCGTTGGTTGACCTCTTCCTCTGTCCAGTAGTAGTTGTAGTTGTTCTGGACCCACTCGAAGTAGCTCACCGTGACACCGCCCGCGTTCGCGAGGATGTCAGGCAGCACGAGCACGCCGTTCTTGTACAGGATCGCGTCGGCCTCGAAGGTGGTCGGACCGTTGGCGCCCTCACCAGATATCGTGGCCTTGATCTTGCCAGCGTTGTCCTTCGTGATCACGTTCTCGAGAGCACAGGGCAGCAGCACGTCGACCTTGAGCTCCAGGATGGCCTCGTTCGAGATTGGCTTCGAGCCGGGGAATCCCTTGACGCTGCCGGTCTTCTTCTTGTGCGCCATGACCTCGTCGTACTTGAGCCCCTTCTCGTTGATGATCCCGCCCTGGGAGTCGCTCACCGCGATGACCTTCGAGCCGAAGTCGCGCTCGATCAACATGTGCGCGAACGCCCCGACGTTGCCGTATCCCTGGATGGCCACAGTCGCGCCCTTCAGGTTCATGCCGATCTTCTTCGCCGCCTCGCGGACGCAGAAGACGAGCCCCCTCGAGGTCGCCTCGGGCCTTCCCAGCGAGCCGCCGATCTCCCTCGGCTTGCCCGTGATGACGCCAGGTACAGCGTAGCCCTTCATCATGCTGTAAGTGTCCATGATCCAGGCCATCTCGCGGCCGCCCGTGTTCACATCGGGCGCGGGTATGTCCTTCTCCGGGCCGATGATGATGGATATCTCAGAGGCGTACCTCCTCGTCATCCTCTCGATCTCGCCCACGGACATGGTCTTCGGGTTGGCGATGATGCCCCCCTTCGCGCCTCCATATGGGATGTCGACAGTCGCGGTCTTCCAGGTCATCCACGAGGACAGAGCCCTGACCTCATCGATGTCCACCTGCGGGTGGTACCTTATGCCGCCCTTGTAGGGGCCGCGGGCCTCGTTGTGCTGGACCCTGTACCCGGTGAACACCTTGATCTTCCCGTCGTCCATCTTGACTGGGAAGTTCACGGTCAGCTCCCTCTTCGGGGACTTCAGAACCTCGACGAGTCCCGGCTCGAGCTCTAGGGTCTTGCCGGCCTTGTCGACCATCTTCTTCATTTCCTCAAACGGATTCGCTTTGCCTGCCATTCTAACACCATTGGCCTCTCAAGCCGCTCTCAAAGGCTGTGGCGGCCTAAGCAATGGAAGCGGATGTTTGAGTTTGATTTAAATGTATCTGCTATACTCAGGTCCACCCCCGGACGAGCTGCTATTTTCGGCATGTCCGATGCGTCGTTCCTTCAATGGAACGCCTCCGCGTTCGGAAGAAGTATATACTGTGGCGGGGGGTCCTTCGAAAGACGTCTGATAGGACTTCTCATCTCGACAGGCCGTTCCGATACTCGGCCTGTCCGGGCCCGGCTCAACGCCGGATGTCGAACCCTATGAGCACGGTCGCGAGCTTCGGGTCGTCGTCCAACCCCGCGCTCCGCCTGACGTGCAGGTCGCCCGCCGTGGACGGGCTCGACGACACCACGCGGTCGGCGAACGGGAGCGCCTCGACCTCCGCGAAAGGCACCGGGGGGAGCACGAACCTGGCGTTCCTGCCCGACCTGCCGTCGTGGAATATGACGAAGTCCTTCCCGAGGTACAGGGTCTTCCTCCCAGGTTCTTCCCTCACCACGTCCCCTTTGAGGAGCTCCCTGCCAATCACGACGCCGTCCTCGTCTATCAGCATCACGGTCGCGTGGGGCGGGGGCCTGAACGAAGTGTCCTTGACGATGCACGCGACCCTCTCGCGCTCCAGGCACTCCAGCACGCCCTCGTTCCGGACGACCAGGGGGCCGAACGGGTGCACCTCCGACTCGATATCCCTGAGCCTCGCGCGCATCGTGTCGCTCAGGTAGAACGACTTCCTGACGCCCTTCAGCGATTCGAGCAGCCTGAGCACGTCGTCCAACCGATGACCTCCCGGATGTGTCTCCGCCGTCCGGCGGCTCACCTGGGCTGCACGGGCCCTATGTGGCGCACCGAGTGCAGCACGTGTGCCACGAGCAGGTCCTCCGGGACCGCGCCCGCGACCTCGAAGTTGTCGTTGATGATCGTCTTGGGCACGCCCGCGACCCTGTACTTCTGGGCCAGGGGGACGAACTCGTTCGCCTCCACCATGTCCGCCCAGACCATGTCGGACTCCACCGCCATCTTGTGCGCGAGCCTGACCACGGACGGGCAGTACGGGCACGTGGGCGTGACGAACACCTGCAGGTTCACCGGCTGGTCCAGGTCCCTCAGCGCGTCCTTCGTCTTCTGCGACAGGCCGCTCTCTCCCCTGGAGACGTCTATCACGGCCCCCACGAGCGAGTTGAACTCGTACCCCGAGGACATGCCGTAGAACCTGATGCCGTAGTCCTTCTTGCCGACGACCGCCGTCGCCGGGATCTTGTCGACCCTCAGCTCCGTGGCCTTCATCTGGTCCCGGACGAAGTCGTACACCTCGACCTTGATCTTGGGGGACACCTCCCCCAGCTCGGTCGCCACCTGGACGGCCTCGTTGCAGAACACGCACGGCACGTCCTGCGTGAACACTATGAGCCTGACGTCGTCCACCATCTTCTGGGACAGCTCCTTCCTCAGAGCCTCCTTGTCCTTCTCCTTCAACAGCGGCATTTCGACCACACCTCTATTCGCTCTACTTACTTATCTCTACTTCGACCTTTATGCCTTCCCGGACCGAGGCCGTGACGATGCAGAAGTCCTCGAACATGGTCAGGCACCTCTCCAGCTTTTCTCGGTCAGAATCCTTGACGACCGGCTTCATCATGACCTTTATCCCTTCAATCCGCCATCTGCCCTTGTCGTTCCTCGCGAGCGAGGTCACCACGTCCGCCCCGAGGTCCTCGGCCTCGACACGGGACCTGCTCAGGCAGAAGAGCAGGCTCGCGCTCAGGCAGTGTCCGACGGCCGACGACAGCATCATGCTCGCGTTAGGCGCGGAGGCCCCTCCGAGCGGGACGGGCTCATCCATGCTGACCGTCCCCTTGTCCCACTCGTCGAACGATATCTCGAACTTGTAGCCTTCCTTGCGCCTGATGTGGGCGTGGATCCTCTCGTTCATGCGCTCTCCCCAGGGCCGAATCGCCTGGCCGGCCTAAGTCTTTTCGCCGTCCGCGCGCGCGCCGTGTAACTCAAGGGCCGTTTGCTGGCCAACCTAGAAATACACCAGAGCCTGATTGCACGACATCCGTCCCGAGCGAGGCATGAGGACTTGAGCAACAACACTGTCAGGAGGGAGCGCGACTCCCTCGGAGCGAGGGATGTCCCGAAGAACGCCTACTACGGCATACAGACCCTCAGGGCCGTGGAGAACTTCCCAGTCAGCGGCATCATGGCCCGGCCGGAGTTCATCAACGCTTACGCGATGGTCAAAAAGGCGGCCGCCCTGGCGAACTTGGAGATCGGGTGGCTCGAGCCATACGTCGCCGAGGCGATTGTTTCCGCGTGCGACGAGATCGCCGCGGGCAAGCTCCACGACCAGTTCGTCGTCGACGACTTCCAGGCGGGCGCCGGCACTTCGTTCAACATGAACGTGAACGAGGTGATCGCGAACCGCGCGCTCGAGCTCGTGGGCAAGCGCAAGGGCGATTACTCGACCATACACCCCAACGACCACGTCAACATGTCCCAGTCCACGAACGACACGTACCCGACGGCTATGAGGCTCTGCGTGCTCATCATCGCCCAGGACCTCCTGGACAACCTCGAGCTGCTCCGAAGGGCGTTCACGCGCAAGGGCATGGAGTACCAGAAGATACTGAAGTCCGGCAGGACGCACCTCATGGACGCCCTCCCGGTCACCCTGGGGCAGGAGTTCATGGCCTACTCCGTGGCCATCAAGAAGTCCAGGGACCAGCTCAAGGGCGCCCTGAAGCTGCTCGAGGAGATGCCCATGGGCGCGACCGCCGTAGGCACGGGCGCGAACACGCACCCCGACTACCAGCGCATGGTCGTGAAGCACCTGAGGTCCATCACTAACCTGAACCTCATCGAGTCCGAGGACCCGAGGGAGGCACTCCAGAGCAGGCTCTGCGTCTCCAGCGTGTCCAGCGCCATGAGGAACCTCGCGCTCGAGCTCATCAGAATCTCGAACGACCTGAGGCTGATGAACTCGGGCCCGACGACTGGGCTCGCCGAGATAAAGCTCCCGGAGACGCAGCCAGGGTCGAGCATCATGCCCGGCAAGGTCAATCCCGTCATGGTCGAGTGCATGGACATGATATCGTTCCAGATCGTGGGGAACGACGTCGCCGTCGCGATGGCCGTGCAGGCGGGCCAGTTCGAGCTCAACGTCATGAACCCCGTCATGGTCCACAACCTGCTCGAGTCCATGGTCCTCCTGAACAACTATCTCCCCGTGTTCGTGGAGAAGTGCATATCGGGCATCGAGGCGAACGAGGACAAGTGCAAGTCCTACCTGGAGAAGAACCCGTCCCTCGCGACCTTCCTGCAGCCGCACATAGGCTACGAGAAGGCGGCCCTGGTCGCCAAGGAGGCCATGAAGAGGCACATGTCCATCAGGGACCTGGTCCTCGAGAAGGGCATCATGACCAAGGCGGAGGTAGACAGCATATTCGACTGGGAGTACCTGAGCGGAGAGCAGAAGGTCGACAAGAGGCACAAGTGAGCTGGCGCCTGCCTCAGAATCATTAAATACGCACTGTCCTTTTTCAACCAGAAGACTCCATCGACGGCGTCGAGTCGTGGAGGTGTGACATTATGGACTGGGGTTTGAAGAACAGGATGTCGAAGATCATCAGGCCGGAGAACGGGCGCGCGGTCATGCTCGCGGTCGACCACGGGTATTTCCTAGGGCCGACGAGCAGGCTGGAGGTGCCCAGGACGACGATAGCCCCGTTGGCCCCGTACGCGGACTCCATCATGCTCACGCGCGGAGTGCTCCGCTCGTCCGTCGACCCGTCTATATGCAACTCCATCGTGCTCCGGGTCTCAGGTGGCGCCAGCATCGTCGGCGAGGACCTGTCCAACGAGGGCATCATAACCAGCGTCGAGGACGCGCTCAGGCTGAACGCGTCCGGCATCGCGCTCTCCATATTCGTCGGCAGCAAGCACGAGCGCCAGACCCTGCTCGCCCTCTCAGAGCTCGTGAACGAGGGGCAGAAGCACGGCATGCCGGTCCTCGCGGTCACGGCCGTCGGGAAGGAGATCGGCCAGAAGGACGCGAGGTACTTGGCCCTGGCGTCCAGGATAGCCGCGGAGATAGGGGCACACATCGTGAAGACATATTACTGCGAGGACTTCGAGAAGGTCGTCGAGAGCTGCCCCGTCCCCATCGTCGTCGCCGGGGGCAAGAAGATCCCGGAGAAGGACGCGCTCGAGCTCACATACAACTCACTCAAGGCGGGCGCCGCGGGCGTGGACATGGGCAGGAACATCTGGCAGTCGGACCACCCTGTGCCGATGATCAAGGCGGTCAGGGAGATCGTCCACAAGGATGCGACCGCGAAGGATGCGTACGAGCTGTTCAAGAAGCTCTCGAGCAAGAAGTGAGTTCGCGAAGGTGAACCGGGCGGCAACAAGATGCGCGTCGCGATGTACTACAACAACAAGGACGTGAGGCTCCAGGAGCTCCCGAAGCCGAAGCCGAACGCGGGCGAGATACTGGTCAAGGTCGAGGCCTGCGGGATATGCGGGAGCGACGTCATGGAGTGGTACCGGATCAAGAAGGCCCCTCTGGTCCTCGGGCACGAGATCGCGGGCGACATCGTCGAGGTAGGCACCGGCGTCGAGAGGTACGAGGTCGGAGACCGCGTGTTCGTGTCGCACCACGTGCCCTGCAACACATGCAAGTACTGCCTGAGCGGGCACCACTCGGCGTGTGACACGCTCAGGACCACGAACTTCTATCCCGGGGGCTTCGCGGAGTTCGTCCGCGTCCCCAAGATCAACGTCGACAGGGGCGTGTTCGTCCTTCCGCGCGAGCTGTCGTACGACGACGGCGTCTTCATCGAGCCGCTCGCCTGCGTGGTCCGCGGGTTCAGGATGGCCAGGTTCGAGCCCGGGAAGACGGTGCTCGTGCTCGGGAGCGGCATCGCGGGCCTGCTGAACATCAAGCTGGCCAAGGCCCTGGGCGCGGGGAGGATAATCGCGACCGACGTGTCGGAGTACCGGCTCGGGGCCGCGAAGATGTTCGGGGCCGACGTGATCATCGGGGCGTCCGAGGAAGTCCCTGCCAGGGTCCGCGAGTCGAACGGCGGCCGCCCGGCGGACCTCGTGGTCGTCTCGACCGGCGCGACGCCTGCGATCAAACAGTCGTTCGCGTGCGTGGACCGCGGAGGCACGATACTCATGTTCGCCCCGCCGATGCCCGGCGTCGAGATACCAGTGCCGTTCGGGGACATCTGGAAGGATGAGGTCACGATAACGACGACCTACGCCGGGAGCCCGAAGGACATCGCCGACGCGATAGAGCTCCTGAGGAGCGGGCAGGTCGACGTCAAGGACATGGTCACGCACAGGCTTCCGCTGGGCGAGACGGGCAAGGGCTTCGAGCTCGTCGCCAAGGCGGGCGAGTCGATCAAGGTCATCGTCGAGCCCCAGAAGTGAGCCAGTGGGTTGCGGAAGCCTTTTCTACCGAACCCCCGATTCGCATATGGCGCCGGAACCGGCGCGGGGACTGCCCAAGGCTATGGCATTATCTGTGTGGGTCAATTCTCTTTGATACTGCCGAGAATGGTGCTGGGCTTGTCAAGTGGTCCTTCTGGGAACTGCGAGGTAGTGCAACATGCCGACGTCAGCAGCTTACGAGAAGGAGTATGTGTCCAGGACTAGGAGATCGAGAGCGCACTTCGAGAAGGCGAGGAAGCTCCTGCCTGCCGGGGTGGAGAGCAACGTGCGGTTCTTCGAGCCGTACCCGTTCTATGTGAAGAGGGCCAAGGGGCCTTACATCTACGACCTGGACGGGAACAGGATCATCGACTTCGCGCTCGGCTACGGCCCGATGATACTCGGCCATGACAACCCCGAGGTCGTCAAGGCCGTGAAGGCGCAGGTCGGGAAGGGCACGATGTACGGCGCCTCCTCGGAGATGGCGGCGGAGTACGTGCGCACGATCCAGAAGGCCATGCCGTCGATCGAGATGTTCAGGTTCGCGAACTCAGGCACAGAGGCGACGATGCACCCGATGAGGGTCGCGAGGGCATACACGGGCAGGGAGAAGATAGCGAAGGCGGAAGGCTCGTACCACGGCGGGCACGACTACGCGCTCCAGGGAGTGGACATACCGGAGGACATGCTGAGGGATGTGAGGCACCAGCCCTCCGTGCCGTTCGGGAAGGGGGTGCCAAAGTGCATCTCGGACCTGATGGTCATGTACCCGTTCAACGACTGGGGTGCGACCGAGGATGTGCTGACGAGGAACGCGGACGACCTCGCGGCCGTCATCATCGAGCCGGTCCAGGCGGGCGGGGGATGCTTCGCGCCAAGGGACAACTACCTGAAGAGGCTGAGGAAGCTGACGAAGGACCTCGGGATAGTGCTCATCTTCGACGAGGTCCTGACGGGCTTCAGGGTGGCCAGGGGCGGCGCCCAGGAGAGGTACGACGTCAAGCCAGACATCACATGCGTGGCCAAGGTCGCGGGTGGCGGTTACCAGCTCGGCGGCTTCGGGGGCAGCAGGAAGATCATGGAGGAGATCGTGCCCAAGGCGGGCGGGAACGTCTACCATGGCGGCACATACAACGCACACCCCGTCTCAGTCGCCGCTGGCCTGAAGACGCTGCAGATACTCGGGAGACCGGGCGTCTACAGGAAGATAGATCGGATAGGCGACTCCCTGTTCCGCGGCCTGAAGGATGTCGCGGAGGACAGGGGCGTGGACGTCTGGGTGGAATCCGTCGGCTCGCTCGGCCAGATGTACTTCACGGACAAGGAGGTCTCGAAGTGGAGGGACGCGATGGACATAGACCGTGAGAAGTGGAACCACTGGTTCATGCACTCCCTGGGCAGAGGCGTCTTCTTCGGCGTGCCGCACCCTGACGAGCACTTCTTCACATCCATCGTGCACTCGGAGAAGGACATCCAACACTCGCTGGACGTATCCGACGAGGCGTTCAAGATGATCGCCAAGGAGTGAGCCTGGCAAGCGACTGACAAACCCCTTCCAGCGTCTCCGTCCCGATGGTCGACGCCTCAGTGGTAGTGCCCAGCCACTATCTCGTCTATGGCGCGCACGACGCTGGCATCGATCGGGTCCGCGCGGTGTGTCGAGAGCACCTTCTTGACGCGTTCCCTGGACCTCCTCACGATCTCCCGCTGGTCGTTCGCGAGCCGGTATGATTCGAATAACTCCGCCCGGTCCTTGTCCGGCAGGAAGAGCTCCGTGCGCATGTTCCTTATCGTGTGAGGCGTCCCCAGGAAGTTGCCGCCTGGCCCAACCGACTCGATCAGGTCCTTCGCGAAGTGCTCCTTGTCGAACTTGACGTCTGAGCGCACCTCCTTGACAGACTGCCAGATGTCGGAGTCGATCACGATCTGTTCGAGCGACGCGCCCTTGGCCTGGTCCAGGCCCCCGAGGCCCGATGAGAAGTCCGTGAGCGACATGTTGGTCATCGCGGAGAAGATGAGTTCCGACGGGTCGACCGTGATCCCGGGCCTGTCGCCGTGCAGGCCGACCCCGAAGCTCCCCAACATCGCGGGGGCGCCGTAGTGTTTCGCCATCTGGCCCGCGGCCGCGGCGATTAGCGCCTCCTCCCTGGCGCCGTAGTGTATCTCGCCTGTCTTCATGTTGATCGCGCTGGACTCGGAGCTGTAGATGACAGGCGCACCGGGCTTGGCGAGCTGCGAGACCGCGAAGCTGGCCAGGTTCTCCGCGTTCACGATGGAGATCGTCGAGGCGAGCGTAACCGGCGCCGTTAGGCCGCAGAGCGCCATGGACATCGACACTACCGGGATCCCCGCCTTGGCGAACTCGATCACCGCTTCGACGGAGCCTTTCTCGAACTCCAGTGGACAGATGGGGCACTGTATGACGGAGAACAGCGGGCTCTTGGCTAGCGCGTCCTCTCCCCCTGCGACTAGAGCACCGACGCGCACCATGTCCCTCGCCTCATCGGCGGACATCGCCTCGCCCTGGATGTGCTTCGTCGTCCCTTTCATCGAGATGACCAGCTCGTTCAGGCCGTGCGCGTGCTCAGGCCCATCGTGAGCGGTCACTATCGGCCAGACATAGTCGAGCCCGTCGACCGCGTCGCACAGGGTCATGAAGTCGAGCAGGTCCTTGCCCTGCGTGGGCCTCTTCGCGCCGGTCTCGAGGTCCGTCATGTATACGGCCGTGCCATTGGTCGCCATGAACGGGGGCCCCGGCCTCGGCGCCCTCATGCTCCTCCTCGGGTCCCTAGCGCCCAGGACTATCTCCTTGGGCATCCTGCGGACGGTCTCATTGACGAGCCCCTCCGGTATCCTGGCTCTCATGGAGCCCGTGTCCACATACGCGCCGCCGTCCTCGAGGAGCTTCAACGCCTCTGTGCTCCCGACCTTTACCCCAGGCTTGCTCAGGATCGCCAGCGTGTTCTCGTGGACGGATTCGATGTCTTCCTTCGACAGAATGCTTATCTGGCCTGTTGGCATACTCCCTTTCCAGGCTCCAAAGTGAGATAGAGGTAATTATAGAATCCTTCGTCCGCGCGCAGGTCCGGAGCAGCGTTGCGTCCACCTGATGCGCCCTTCGACAGGTCGGTGAGAGAGATGGTGTTCGAGACGCTCAAGCGGTACCCTAGGACCTTCAAGGTCCTGGTAGCGAGCGCCCTCATCGAGAACGTCGCGTTCGGGCTGATAATCCCGTATCTCACGCTCTACATGCTCTTCGATATCGGCATATCGGAGGTCATGACGGGTGTCGTCCTCATGACGTACACCGTCGCGGGCGTCCCGGCGATGATAATCGGCGGCATGCTGGCAGACAAGATAGGCAGGAAGCCGGTCCTGCTAGCGAGCCTGGGACTGATGTCCGTCACCATACTGATGTACTTCTTCGCGTACGACTTCACCACCCTGGTCATCCTAGCCTTCGCCGACGCGTTCGTCGGCTCGATGTACATGCCTGCCGCCAACGCCATGATCGCGGACCTGATCCCGAGGCACGAGAGGCCGAAGGCGTTCAGCACGATGAGGATAGCCTGGAACGTGGGGATCGTCCTGGGCCCGTCGATCGGCGCCTTGATAGTGTCCGCGTCCTCCATGGGCGTCCTGTTCGTCTTCGGCTCGGTGGTCCTGGCCGCCGCGTTCGTCATGAACTTCGCATACATCAAGGAGACCAAGCCGACCGACGCGAAGCCGGAGGACATCACATTCAGGAAGGTCCTGGCGGTAGGCAAGGACCACCCGTTCCTCCTGCTGTGCGCGCTCACCGGCGTGCTGTGGTTCTGCTTCGCGCAATGGATGTCCGTCCTGCCGGTCTATGCCACCGAGGA
>JAUPMC010000162.1 GCA_030836605.1 Thermoplasmatota archaeon
GAGCAACCCCTGACCCAGGGCCAGGACGCCCGCGAGGATCGCCAGGACGCCTCCTGCTGTCAAAGCCCCGCTCGCGCCACGGTTCCCGGCCATGTCGCCGTCACTGTAGTAACTCGTCTCATCCGCCCATGGGTCCCTCGCGGGCCTCCCGCAACCCGGGCACGTGAGCATGTCCGCCTCGTGGTCGGCCCCGCAATGGGGACACGAGACTATCACTGGCGTACGGCTCTGAGTGACGGGCCGGGACGGCGGCCTCTGGGCGGCGGCCTCGGCCGCCTCACGCTCATCAGCAGATTCCTTCTCGCGCGTGGCGCGCCTCAGCTCGTCCGGTACCTCCGAACCACAGCCCCCACAATATATCACATAGCTAGGATTCTCCCGACCACACTTAGGACACTTCGCCATCTTCCCCACTGCGTTTTGAATAATCTCAGGCGGATATATTGGTTTGCGTAGGAAGTCCGCTCGTCGCTGGTACGCCCGCAGATCCGGCACTCACCCCCGCGCACGTGAGGCGCGGAACATTAATCCCCGCCCATGCCATCATGCGCGACGCGGCTTGAAGAATCGGGAGAGATGGTAGGCTGAAGATTGTCATCGTCGGCAACAATGTCGCTGGCACGAACGTCGCGAAGGCCCTGAGGGACTCTGACCCGGACTCGGAGATAGCAGTCTACTCCGACGAGCCGACGCCCTATTACGCGAGGCCGAAGCTCATCGACTTCATCTCGGGGGCGGTCAAGGAGGGCGAGATGCTCTTCTTCCCGAGCGAGTGGTACGAGAAGAACCGCATCGGGCTGCACCTGGGCTCCAAGGTAGAGCGCATCGACCCAGCGACGAAGACTTACACCGTGAAGGGCGAGAGCGCGCGCTTCGACAGGCTCGTGCTGGCCAACGGCGCCAGCGCGTTCATCCCATCCCTCAAGGGCCTGCCGAAGAGTAACATCTTCACGCTCAGGACCCTGGAGGACGCCAAGAACATCATGGCGGCCGCCGGGAAGGCAAAGCGCGTCGCGATAATAGGCGGAGGGCTCCTGGGGCTCGAGACCGCCAGGGCGCTCGCGACGGGGTTCAAGGGCCTCGACCTCACGGTGCTCGAGTACGCGGAGCACCTGCTCATGAGGCAGCTGGACCACGAGGGCGCGACCATACTCCGGAGATGGGTCGAGGCGGGCGGCACGAAGGTGGTCACGAAGGCCGAGACCGAGGAGCTGCTCGGGGACGGGGCCGTCACGGGGCTGAGGCTCAAGGACGACAGGACGGTCGAGGCGGACCTGGTCATAGTGTCCGCGGGGGCGAGGCCGAACCTCGGCCTGGCCAGGGAGGCCGGGCTGAAGGTGAACCGCGGGGTGGTCGTGGATGGCTCCCTCAGGACATCCCATCCGGACGTGTTCGCCTTGGGCGACGTCGCGGAGTTCGACGGGAAGACCTGGGGGATCATACCGCCCGCGCTGGACCAGGCGAGGGTCGCGGCCAAGAAGATACTGGGCCTGGACTCCGCCGATTACAAAGGGACGGTGCCGTCCAACACCCTCAAGGTGATGGGCATCGACCTCACGTCGATAGGCGTCGTCGGGGGCGAGCACGGGGCGAAGGACCCGACACTCCAGGAGATATGGGCGACATCGGCGGACGGGAACGTGTACAGGAAGTTCGTCGTCAAGGAAGGCCGCATGGTCGGGGCCATACTCCTGGGCACGAAGAAGGACGTCAACAAGGTGTCCAAGCTCGTCAGGGAGGGGGCGCCCGTGGACGCGTTCAAGGACAGGCTCTCGGACCCCGGGTTCTCCTTCCCTTGACCATGCTGGCACCCGCCCAGCACAAGCGTTAAATCCTGAGGACTCATGCAGAGAAGTCGGATGGACCCGAAGGATTACGAGCTCGAGTTCTTCAAGAGCAACGGCTTCCAGCGCAAGCAGTGCAAGAGCTGCGGCAAGTTCTTCTGGACCCTGGGCGACGGGGAGACCTGCGGCGAGGCCCCGTGCGTCGAGTACACGTTCATCGGCAAGCCCCTCTTCAAGGAGAAGCTCACGGTGCACGAGATGCGTGAGAGCTTCCTGTCGTTCCTGGAGAGGGAGGGGCACACGAGGGTCTCCAGGTACCCGATCACGGCCAGGTGGAGGGACGACGTGTTCTTCACCCAGGCGAGCATCTACGGCTTCCAGCCGTGGGTCATCCAGGGCGTGGTCGAGCCCCCGGCCAACCCGCTCGGGATATCCCAGCCGTGCGTCAGGTTCAACGACATAGACAACGTGGGGAAGACGGGCTCCCATCTGACCATGTTCGAGATGATGGCCCACCACGTCTTCAACAAGAAGGGCAAGGAGGTCTACTGGAAGGACCGGACGACCGAGCTGTGCCACAAGTTCCTGACGGAGGTCCAGGGCCTGGACCCGAGGCTGGTGAACTACTCCGAGGCGTGGTGGGAGGGCGGAGGGAACGCCGGCCCGTGCGTCGAGGTGCTCCTGGGAGGGGTCGAGGTCGCCACGCTCGTGTTCATGTCCTACGCGACCGACAACGGCCGCACGAGGCCCCTCGACATGCAGGTCGTCGACACGGGGTACGGCCTGGAGAGGCTCACCTGGATGTCCCAGGGCACGCCCTCGGCGTACGAGGCCGTGTTCGGGCCAGTGCTCGAGAGGCTCAGGCTGTCCGCCGGGGTCAAGACGGACGAGCGGGCGCTGTCCGAGTACTCCAAGGTGGCAGGCTCGCTCAAGATAGAGACCGCGGCCGATGTGCGGGCGCTCAGGGCGGACACCGCCGCGCGCCTGGGCATGAAGGCCGAGGACTTCATGAGGCTCATCAAGCCGTTCGAGAGCATCTACGTCATATGCGACCACACGAGGGCGCTCATGTTCATGCTCAGCGACGGCGTGGTCCCGTCAAACGTGAGGCAGGGGTATTTCGCGAGGCTGCTCGTGAGGCGGTCCCTGAGGGAGATGTCCCAGCTGGGCGTCCAGGGCAAGCTCTCCGAGATCGTGGCGATGCAGGTCGACCAGTTCTCGAAGGACTTCCCCGACCTCAAGGAGAACAGGGACGAGATACTGAAGCTGGTGGACGTCGAGCAGGACAAGTACGGCGAGACGCTCACGAAGGGCAAGGGAATCGTGAAGAGGCTCGAGGACTCCCTGGCGCACCAGGGCAAGCCAATCGCGGTCGAGGACCTCATCGAGCTGTACGACTCCCACGGGCTGAACCCGGAGGTCGTCGCGGAGTTCGCGTCGTCGGAGGTGAAGGTCCCGGACGACTTCTACAAGCAGGTGGCGGCCAGGCACGCGAAGTCTAAGGACGAGGCCGAGGTCGTGACGGGCACGGAGCTGCCCAAGGGCCTTCCCCCGACGAAGCAGCTGTTCTACAAGGACTCGTACAAGTACAAGTTCAGGGCGAAGGTCCTGGCGGTCGTCGGGGACCTGGTCGTGCTCGACAAGTCTTACTTCTACGCCGAGGGCGGGGGCCAGGAGAGCGACACTGGCACCATGAAGGACATGAGGGTCGTCCACGTGGACAAGGTCGGCAACGTCGTTGTGCACAAGGTCGAGGGCGAGATGCAGGCGAAGGAGGGCAAGCTCATCACGTGCACGATAGACGAGCCCCGCAGGAGGCGCCTCCAGAGGCACCACACGGCCACCCACATCATCAACGGGGCCGCGAGGAGCGTCCTCGGGAACCACATATGGCAGACAGGGGCGCACAAGGCCGCGGATGTAGCCCGGCTGGACATCACCCACTACGCGGACCTGACGCCGGACGAGCTCGAGAGGATAGAGACCATCTCGAACGAGACGGTGCTCAAGGGGGTCAAGGTCCAGAGCTCGTTCATGGAGAGGAACGTCGCCGAGAAGAGATACGGCTTCAGGCTGTACCAGGGGGGCGCGGTCCCTGGCAAGGAGATCAGGGTCGTGCGCATAGGGGACTTCGACGTCGAGGCGTGCGGGGGCATACACTGCAAGAACACCCTCGAGGTGGGCGCCATCAAGATACTCCAGACCAAGCGCATCCAGGACGGCGTCGTGAGGCTCGAGTTCGCCTCCGGGATGTCGGCCGTGGAGCGCATGATGTCCGCGTGGGACACGATCAGCGACGTCAGCGTCAAGCTCAACACGACCCCGGACGGGGTCGGGGTCGCCGTAGACAAGCTCCTAGCAGACTGGAAGGACCTCAGGAAGGACCTGGACTCCGTCAAGAAGGGCCTGGTCGGCGAGACCGTCGAGGACCTCATCCAGAAGGCGGACCAGGTCAAGGGCGTCAGGGTCGTCCGGCACATGCAGTCGGAGGACATGAAGCACCTCGTGAACCTGGCGAAGCAGATCATAGCCCAGCCGAAGACCGTCGCGGTCCTCGGCTCCGACCAGGGGGGCGCCAAGGTCGTCGTCGCGAGGAGCCAGGACCTGGCCCTGGACTGCAAGGCGCTCGTGTCGCAGGCGATGAAGGTCGTGGGCGGCTCGGGCGGGGGGAAGCCGGACTTCGCGCAGGGCGGGGGCCCGGACGCGTCGAAGATAGAGCAGGCCCTCGACTCCGCGGTCGCGGCAGTGAGGAAGGCCCTCGGCGAAGAGTGAGTGTCAGATGTTCAACCTCAAGGCCAGCGTCAAGAAACTGAAGTCCCAGTTCGAGCTGACCAAGTCCGGGGCCATCGCCAGGCGGTACTTCGTCATCGGGGCCTTCGACGGGGCGCTCACCATACTGGGCGTCATACTGGGGGCGTACGTCGCCAAGGTGACGGTCGACCCAGTGCTCGCCGAGCAACTCATAGTCGGCGCCGGGGTCGCGGGGGCGGTCGCCCTGGCGGTCTCCAGCGCGGTCGGCGCATACGAGGCCGAGAGGGTGGAGCACGTCCTGAGCCACAAGCACCTCGAGAAGGCCATGCTGTGCGCGGTCGAGGGCACGCGCAAGGAGGCCATCGGCGTGAGCATATTCGTGAGCGCGCTCGCGCACGGCGTGGCCCCGCTCGTCGCGGCCTTCGTGCCGCTGATACCGTTCTTCTTCATGCCGTTGGACGAGGCGGTCGTCACGGGGACGATCATAACCCTCGCGTTCCTGTTCGCGCTCGGCGCGTACCTCGGCTCGCTCATCAAGGAGATGATCGTGTACACGGGCCTGAGGTTCGTCATCGCGGGCCTCGCGACCTCGATCGCGCTCATCCTGATAGGCGGGCACTGAGGGCCGCGGACGGGCGTCCCAGGAAACCACTTTTCTGCACAAACTAAAAGCCTATGCGCCCGTCTTGACGCTTTTTCTGACACATCACAGGCCGAAGCTCACATGGAGGGGGCGGTCACGACCTTGAGGCTCAACACTCCCTTCTGGGACTGCAGCATCTTCGCGAGCGAGCGGACCCTCTCCGACTCGCCCTCGAACGATATCACCTCGAGGCACGTGTGCCTCGTCAGGTGTATGTGCATCGTCGCGCCGACGATCTCGTGGTAGTCGTGTTGCAGCTCGGTCAGGGCCTTGTTCACGCCTCTGGCGTGGTGGTCGTAGGTCACGAGGATCACGCCTGGCACGACGCCCTTCTTCGACATGCCCCACCTCTTCGTCGAGACGAACTCCCTCATCGCCTCGCCGACGGCCTTAGACCTCGTGGGGTGGCCGAGGCTCTCCGCGACGGCGTCGAACTCCTTCATGAGGTCCGCTTCCACGCTCAGAGACACGCGAGTCTTCCCCGCCATGGTTGACGGAACGGCGAGGGCAGTCATAACCCTTGCCACGCGCGCCCGCAACCTCTCCGCAGGCAATAAATAGGCGGTCCCCTTTCCCGTATTACGAAAGTGACGATTCGTATTACAAGGTGCGGTTGAGATGCACATACCAGACGGATTGATGGACCCCCTGGTGGCGGGGCTTGGATGGCTCGAGTTCGCGGTCGTCGCGGCCATAGCCGTCTACCTCTCGGGGAGGAAGCTGAGGGACAAGGACCTCCCCAGGGTCGCGGTCCTCTGCGCAGGCGTCTTCGTCGCGCAGATGCTGAACTTCCCGATCGGGGGCGGGACCACCGGCCACCTGATAGGCGGGGCCCTCCTGGCGATCATGGTGGGGCCGGTCACCGCCATCGTCGGGATGACCGTCGTCCTGCTCATCCAGGCGCTCATGTTCGGGGACGGCGGACTGACGGCCTTCGGCCTGAACGCCGTCAACATGGCCGTCATAGCCCCACTCGCCGGCTGGGGAGTCTACACGATCGTGAAGCCGCTCGTCTCCAGGGGCACGGCGGGCCCAGGCAAGGCCTTCACACCTGGCGAGGCGTTCGCCATCGGGGCCGGAGCATGGGCATCCGTGTTCGTCGCCGCGGCCGCATGCGCTGCCGAGCTGGCTGTGAGCTACGCCATCTCCGACGGCGCGTACGGCATCGCGGCGACCGTGTCGATACCCGCGATGCTCGGGTACCACGCGGTCATAGGCGTGGGCGAGGCCATCATCACGGTCGGGGTGGCCGCATACGTCCTCAGGGTCTCGCCCCAGATGTTCAAGTCGACCAACAGGGAGCCGGCGAAGGCGGCCGGACTCAGGGGCATGCTCTCATCGAGGATAGTCCAGGCGACCGCGGCCGTGTCGGTCGTCTTCGCGCTCGCGCTTCCACTGTACTTCCTCTATTCGAGCGAGGGCGCGGACGGGCTGGAGATGACGATGGAAGACGCTGGCGTCGCCGAGAGCGAGCCCCTGCTCACATCCCCGTTCTCATACGGGGAGACCTACTTCGCGGCGTTCTTCGCGGGCATCCTCGGGTTCCTCGCGGTAGGTTTGGCGGGGCTCTTCGTCATGAAGGTCCTGGAAGTACGCAGACCGGCTGAATGATGTTCCGATGATAGTCGCACACGTGAGAGGGCACCACACACGGCCCGAGGAGCTGGACGAGCACGCGCGAGCCAGCTGGCTCGGCAGGATAGACCCGAGGGCGAAGATAATCGGGGTCGTGGTGTTCGTCGTCGCGGCCGCCCTGCTCACCCGGACCGAGCTCATACTGGCGTCCTTGTCCCTCGCGGTTGCCTTCGCGGCGATGAGCCAGGTGCCTTACCGGCACCTCGCCAGGATGTACCTGGGCGCTCTCCCGTTCATACTCGTCGCGTCAGCGTCCGTCGCCCTGTTCGCGGGCCTCGAGCGCGGCTTCGACATGTGGGCCAGGACCAGCTCGTGCGTCATAGCGCTGCTGGTGCTGGCCAGCGGAACTGAGACCTTCGAGCTCTTCTCCGGCCTGAGGAGGCTCGGCGTGCCCAAGCTGGTGTCCACGCTGTTGATGCTGACATACAAGTACGTCCTCATCCTCGGCGACGAGCTGGCCAGGATGAAGACCGCGAGGAGGGCACGTGGATTCAAAGGCGGCAGGAGCATCCTCGACCGGAGGAGCCTCGACGTGATCGGCAACACCGCGGGCATGGTGTTCGTCAGGGCATCGGCCAGGGCCGACGACGGATACGAGGGGCTCAGGTCCAGGGGTTTCAGGTCCGACATGAAGCTGATGCGGGCGCCGCGCCTGAGGGCAGGGGATATCGCGTTCGTCGCGTGGTTCGCGTGCGTCTCATCAATCCTGGCCGCGGTCCAGCTGGGAGGGGTCGGATGAAGGTCCTGGACATCGAAGGCGTATCGTTCACATACGAGGATGGCACACCCGCGCTGAAAGGGGTGTCACTGTCCATCGATGAGGGGGAGAAGGTCGCCGTGGTGGGCCCGAACGGGGCCGGCAAGTCCACGTTCCTGCACCTGATCGCCGGGTTCAGGACGCCTTTCGAGGGCTCCCTGAAGGTCATGGGCGAGAGGCTGGAGGAGCGGACGGCCGACCAGGTCAGGCGCCACATAGGCCTCCTGTTCCAGGACCCGGACGACCAGATATTCATGCCTACGGTCGAGGAGGATGTCGCGTTCGGGCCCGTGAACCTGGGGCTCGACCGCGTGGAGGACCGGGTCATACAAGCGCTCAGATGCACGTCCATCGAGGACTTGGCCAAGAGGAAGCCCCACAGGCTGAGCCATGGCATGAAGAAGCGTGTGGCCATAGCTGGAGTGCTCGCGATGGAGCCGGAGCTGCTCCTCCTGGACGAGCCCACGGCGGGGCTGGACCCGCGTTCCAGGTCCGACCTGATCGAGCTCCTCAGGAACATGAAGAGGACCATGCTGATGGCCACGCACGACCTCGAGGCGGCCGCGGAGATCGTGGACAGGGTGGTCCTGCTGAACGGTAGCGTCGTCTTCGAAGGAGGCCTGTCTGAGCTCATGTCCAAGGACGACGCGCTCGAGAGGGCCGGGCTCGAGCCGCCCCAGATCGCCAGGCTCTTCAAGAGGCTGGGGGCGATGGGATACGGGCCCCAGGGAGTGCCCGTGACCCTGGACCAGGGGGTCGCGGAGGCCGTGCGGGTCATCGAGCGGGAGAAGGGCAGGAGCAGGGGCCGGAACGACTAGTCGAGGGGACTGGCACGCTGAGAAGCGCGCCCAACCGGCTGCGGCTGACGACCATAAATGTTTTATACACCTTAGTGTGTCGGGGAATTACTTCCCAGACCACAGCCATTGTGCGTCAGGGAGTTGACTGTAATCACAGAGCCGTGGAGGTCACCGTTTGGCAGAACAGAAGGAGCCCAAGCCCAAGGGACAGAAGGGAAAGCAGGCCGAGAAGGCCGAGCGAGCGCCCCCGCCGGCGCCTGCTAAGAAGAGGGATGAGAACTTCAGGTACATCATCAGGCTCGTCAACACCGATGTGGACGGCAACAAGGACGTCGTCATCGGGCTGAACTCTGTCAAGGGCGTGGGCATCAGGACCGCGGAGATCATCGCGAAGATGGCCGGGATCCCGAGGAAGACCAAGATGGGCGACCTGTCAGAGGAGAAGACCACGGAACTCGAGAAGCTCATAACTGATTATTCTGAGAAGGTGCCCCACTGGATGGTCAACCGCCAGAGCGACTGGTCCAGCGGCGCCGATATGCACCTCGTGGGTGTGGACGTCGAGATGTTCAGGCGCGACGACGTCAACATGATGAGGATGATCAGGTGCTACAAGGGCATCAGGCACGAGACGGGCCAGAAGGTCCGCGGCCAGAGGACGAGGTCCAACGGCAGGACCGGCATGACCATGGGGGTCATGAGGAAGAAGGAGGGGCCGGCC
>JAUPMC010000163.1 GCA_030836605.1 Thermoplasmatota archaeon
GAGCTCGACAGGATCGTCGAGGAGCAGCTCACTTCGAGAGCGCGGCGAGAAGGATAGCCTTCTGCGCGTGCATCCTGTTCTCCGCCTGGTCGAATACCACGCTGTGCGGCCCGTCGATGACCGCGGTCGAGACCTCCATGTCCCTGTGCGCGGGCAGGCAGTGGAGGAACAGCCAGTCCTTGTTGGCCTTCTCCGTGAGCTTGTCGTTGACCTGGTACGGCAGGAAGAGGGCTTCCCTCTCGGCCTTCTCGGCCTCCTGGCCCATCGAGATCCATGTGTCGGTGTAGACGACGTCCGCCCCGTCACACGCGTGGAACGGGTTCGACATCAGCTCTATCTTCGCGCCGGTGTTCTTGGCGATCTCCTCCGCCTTGGTCACGATATCCTTGTCTGGCCTGTGGGACTTCGGCGTAGCGGCGCGCATGTTCATGCCCACGAGCGCGCAGCCGAGCAGGAGCGAGTTGCACACGTTGTTCCCGTCGCCCACATAGACCATCTGGAGGCCCTTGAGCGCCTTCTTCTTCTCGAGCACCGTCAGGAGGTCCGCCGCACACTGGCACGGGTGCTCCATGTCGTCCAGCCCGTTGATTACGGGCACCGACGCGTGCTTCGCGAGCTCCCTCATGACCTGGTTGCTGAATGCCCGGTACATGATGACGTCCACGTAGCGGCTCAGCACGTTCGCGACGTCGGAGACCGACTCCCTCTTGCCGATCTGCACCTCGTTCGGGCTTATGTAGATGGCCGAGCCGCCCAGCTGGGTCATGCCGACCTCGAAAGACATCCTCGTCCTGAGGCTGGGCTTCTCGAAGACCATGCCGAGGACCTTGCCCTTGAGCGGGTCCTTCTTCTGGGTCTTCTTCTGGCCCGACTTCATCTTCAGGGCTTCGTTCAGTATCTGCTCGAAATCATCCTTCATGTCCAGGACGGAGAGGATATCCCGCTTCAGCTCAATCACCTGCGCACTCCTCAAGCGAGAGCGCTGACTTAAGCCTTTTGAACCTTCGGCGGGAGGCGTTCTGCGTCCCAGTACCGTCGCAGCGTCAGCCGGCGCACCTTGAAAGACCGCAGGACAGGCACGCCTCGCACCCCGACAGGCTCGCGACCAGGCCGCCGCACTCAGGGCACCGCCTCTCCTCCTCGGGACAACCGTCGAACCTCGAACTTGAATCCGTATGAGACACTCCCCTCTCAGCACGATACGGACGCAGCCGGACTATAGCTTGAGCCGGGGGGATATGTGAAAGTACGCCGATGGCCTGGCTTGCGCGGGCGCCAGGTCGATGTGGCAATCTTTATCTATGGAAACCCCATGTTGCCGAACCGTGGCCGGGGTGGGGTAGTGGTATCCTTGGGGACTGTGGATCCCTTGACCCGGGTTCGATTCCCGGTCCCGGCCCCATGCCCCTGACCCCCGTACGATGTCATTCTGAGAAACGCGCTCCGCAATGAGGGCACTCCGGGTCGTTCTCGGTCACCGGTTTCCCGCACGCGGGGCACTCGTACTCGACAGGCCCCTCAGGATTGGGCGCGACGGGTGCGACGGGCGCCCCAGGACCGTCCAACTCGACGACGGCGGAGTCATCGACCGTCTCAGCGAATATGGAGAACTCGGTCCCGCACTCGGGGCACTTCGACTCCCCGGCCGAGACGACCTCGCCGCAGAACGGGCACTCGAAGCTCGCGTCCGCGAACGGCGCGCCGCACCTAGGGCACTTCTCCTCGTCGCCCGACACTGTCTTGCCGCACGACACGCAACCCAGTACGAAAACCGCGGGCGCCTGTTCGGCCATGTTTACGATTATAAGACTACCGATATATAATGCGTTGGTACCCGTTCGCGGCGACAGGAACGACCGCCATCACCTGTGCTTCTTCGTCTTCTTGGCGGGTTTGACGGCCTTCTTGACGGCCTTCACTATCTTCCGCACATGCTGCTTCTTCTTCGCGGCCTCCTTCTTCGGCGCGTGCTTCTTCGCGGGGGCATGCTTCGCCGGAGGTGCTTTGTGCACGGGCTTCTTGGCCGGCGTCTTCTTCAGCGCGCGGGTCCTCACGGCCGGCTTCTTCGCCTTGGGCCTCTCCGGACGCGCCGGGGCCGCGGGCCGTTCGGGCTCGGGCTGGGCCATGGCGGGCTGCGGGGTCGGTGGTAACACGATCTGCTCCAGGACCAGGACCTCCTCTTCCTCCGGCCCCTCCGGGAGCTCCTCGAACACGGCCTGGCAGGCGCCGCATGACTTAGCTGAGATGGATATCTTCTCTCCGCATACAGGGCAGTCGACCTTCGCCTCCTCGAGGGGGAGGTCGCACCTGGGGCACTTCTCCTCATCGCCCCTGATCATGAGCCCGCACCCGGGACACGCGACCCTGCGGATGGTGGACTTGAGCTGCTCGAGCTCGTTGTTGATGATGCCGTCGACGAAGTTGTCCATGTCGAACCCGGAGCTGCTCTTGACGACGCTCTCGGAGAACTCGGTCAGGTCGATGCCGCACGAGGCGCACCTGGTCGCGTTGCGCCATATGAGCCCTGAGCAGAAGGGGCACTCGAACAGGGTGCCGGGGCCGAACTGCAGGCCGCACCTAGGGCACTCGGTGTCACTCGACTTCACGATCCTCCCGCACTTGAAACAGCTGAGGAAGATGTCCTTGCTCTCGGCGGCTTCCATCATCGACACGAAATAGCATCTCCGTTATTTAAACCATGGAACGGTCGCGCGCGACACGCCGACGGCCTTACGCGGGCTCCTCGGGCCTGGCCCGCCTCCGATATATCGCTATGAAGACGGTCAGCATGAACAGGACGGGGACGACCACTTCGGAGAACTCCGGGATCCTCTCGAACACCACGTCGTAGAGCGGGCCCGAGGTCTCGGTCCACTGGAAGCATATGTAGGACTCGCTGGGGGCGGAGTATATCGATGTCAGATACACCTTCGTCCCCGTCGTCTGGCTGATGCTCACGGACGACCACGAGCCGCTGACGTTCTTCTCGATCTTGACCTCCTTGGTCGCGTTCTCTATCCACATCACGTACACGTTTCCCGTGCTCTCGTCCAGCGAGATGCACGGGTAGCTGTTGCTGCTCGTGGTGGTCACGTCCATCGTCCGCGCGGTCGACCACGTGTCGGTGGAGATCTGGTAGTACCTGTACTCGATGTCCGCCTCCGGGGTCGAGCCATCCACGGCCCCCGTCCCGTAGACGACGTGGAGCACGCCGTTGGCATCCAGCAGCGCGGCGCCTGGAGCGAACTCCGTGTTCGCGGCGCTCGCCCCCGCGGCGTAGACTGAATCCTCGGAGGACCAGCCAGACCCATCATGGTACTTGCACGCGACCTTGCCTTCGACGCTGTAGACCGCGAAGATCAGGGCGGAGGTGCCGTCGCCCGGGACGATGGTGATCTTCGGGTTCGAAGCCGCCGCCTGCTGGTTGAGTATGTTGCCCTTGTCAGTCCAAGCCGTGATGTCGCCCGCGTTGTTGCTCTGGTAAGCCCTGAGCTGATACCGGACCTGGTTCGTGTTGACATTGGATGTCGAGGCCACCCAGATCCTCCCGTCGGGGTCCTGGCAGATCGAGGCGTTCTTGTACGAGGCTTCATAGGTCGAGATGGAGAGGTTGTATGACACCCAGGAGATGCTATGTGCCGAAGGGCTCACGGACCCCTTCCCGACGCACACGGTGAGGTCCTTCGCGCCCGAGTCGCCGACTATGTAGACCGACGAGCCCGCCTCGTCGTACCACAGGGACACGTTCGTCACGCCCGGAATCGTCGAGAACGCCCGGGCCGCGGTCGACCAGGTGGCGCCGCCGTCCGTGCTGTACTTGTACATCGTGTTCGTCCCGTCGTAGAAGAAGCTCCAGAAGTTCGTCCCGTCGTAGAATATCTTCCTCTGGTTCGACGCGGCCGTCGCCTTCGACGAGGTCGTGTCCTCATAGACGGCCCACGACTCGGTCCCGACCGCGGCCCCGAGCCCGCCCGTGAGGGCCAGCATCGCGGCCGTGTCGAGCGCCACGTAGTCCTTCCGCTGCCTCCAGTCGGTCGTCTCGATGATGAACTCGATGTCCACCGCCCCGCCTATGTTGTAGGCGAGCACGCCGACCTCCATCCGCTGCGAGTCCACCTCGACGTCCAGGTCCTGCGAGACGAGGGCCCAGGAAGTGCCGCTGTACGCGGAGAGCGTGGACGAGACCACCTCACCGTTGAGGCCGCGCACCTCGATCAGGTAGTCGGCGCCTATGACCTTCGACTCGACCGAGACCAAGAGTCCGGTCGACGTCGACATGTCACCGTCGATGTACACGCGCGTGATGTCCTCGGCCGTCTTCCTCGTGACCGGGACCGCCGAGCCGCCCCCGTCGCCCGGGACGGGCTTGGACCGCATGTACGGCACGTAGGAGCCGCTGCACATCTCGCCATCGACGCTGATGAAGAATGATGATGACAGGGTCGTGTTGAACACGCCCACCTCGCTGATGTCGATATTATCGTTCTCGACCTCCAAGAGGTCGACGTCCGACAACGTCCGCAGGTACCAGTCCCCGAACGCGCCGTCTATCTCTACGCTGGACGGTGCGGCCCCGACATACGCCCTCGCGGGGTGGCCTGTGACAACGACCTCGGTGAAGCTCGACTCGATGCCTTCCTCGGAGACCGAGGCGGAGACGAACTGGGCCAGGTCCACGTCGGAGGTATCGACGGATATGTTGAGTGTCTCGACCTCGCCCGGTTCGAGCGTGAACGGCTCTATGACGCCCGTGAGCGCGGGGAGGTTCTCGAGCGTGAGCGCGACGGACTCGACCGTGCCTGACGCGCCGTCGCACTCGAACTCTAGGGTCAGGATCGATGTGGACCCGGATACCGGCAATATGCCGGACAGGGGGACGGACGGCGACAGACTCTGGGTCACCTTCAACGCGCCCCCTTCGAGGGGCACGCTCGCGCTGACTGAGAGCCGGGCCATCTGGTCCTGGGACAGCAGCATGAACCTGGCGTCAGCGGACAGGGCCTCGCGGACCTCGCCCATGGCCTCGAGCCTGCTCCCGTCCAACCTGCTGGCGGCCCCGCCCAACGACTCCCACGAGTTCCAATCGTAGGCGTCCGTATCAGAGGACGGCGCGTACTCGCACACGTCGGATGACTGGACCGAGTCGTTCCATCCGTCCAGCTCGACCATGAACTCCGCGCCCATCGTGCCCACGGAATATCCCGTGCCCGAGACGCCGTCGGAGTCCACGAACAGGAACAGACTCTCCACGGAAGTCGTGCTGAACACGTCCCCTGTGGCCTCAACGTAGAAGAACACCTGAGTGTCCTCTATGGCGACCGACCAGCGGTCTATCACCGTGACCGGGGTCGTCGTCAGGATATCCATCGCGAACGAGGCCTCGTCGTCCCATTCCCGGAAGTCCCCGTCGACCGCGTAGGTCGGGGCGTCCTTCGAGTACGATATGTAGATGAATGTCGGGACTATGACCACGAGGGCCACGAGTATCGCCAGGAACTGCCACCTGGCCATCGAGCTCCGCTGCCTCCTCGCCGACGAGCGGCCGCCTGAACCCGTTCCGTTGACCATCCCGGTCCCGTTCACGAGGCCCGTGCCGTTCACGAGCCCCGTACCGTTCACGGCCCCTCGGCCGTTCGTGAGCCCATGCCCAGAGACCGGCTGCTCGGACGGCAGGACGGTGACGACCTCCACGGTCGGGGACACCTCGTGCGCCTTGGCCGGCGGCTCCGGCTCTGGCACCTCCGGTTCCGGAGGCAACAGCAGCTCGTCCTTCGCCTCGGCGACCACGACACCGCACTTCGGGCACTTCGCCGCCCCCGGGGCGAACGCGGACCCGCAGTCCGGACACTCAATCAGGTTGTCCTCTCCCGCCAACGGGATGCCGCAACGGGAACACTTCGTCTCCCCGCCCTTCAGGTCCATGCCGCAGCTCGGGCACGAGACCTTCACTTCGAGGATGGGCGCCTCCGGAAGCGGCGGGGGTGCTTCGGCAGCCTCCTTCGGAGAAGTCTTCAGCTTCCGCATGATGCGGCGCTCTATGACCTTGTCTAGCTCCCTCTTCCGCCTGACCCTCTCGATGGGCGTCGAACAGGAAGGGCACTTGTCGGATCCAGCTGGGACGTTCTTGCCGCAGAAGGGACAATACGTGGCCTGCTCATCGGGCAAACTCCAAACACCTCTGTGAACATCAATGCTGAGCGTGTCGTGCTAGGGGGACCTCGTTAGATAAGGTGCCATGCGTCCTAGTTGAAGTAGTTAGTGCTCTACTGGATATAAAAAGAATCCGACTGAAACACACCACTGACTCACTATGTCTCCGGGTATGACGGTGCGTGTCGCGCGCGGGGGGACGCATGCGGGCACGGGTGGAGAGATC
>JAUPMC010000164.1 GCA_030836605.1 Thermoplasmatota archaeon
CCCGATCGAGGACGGCATACCGAACATGCTCCCGCCCGGGTCCTGATTCACGCCTTCGTCTTCTGCCCGGACTCGAGTATCCACTTCAGCATGTCCAGGCTCTTGCCCCATGCGTCCTCTATCGTCTTCGCCAGCGCCAGCCGCTCGTCCTCCCGGAGGCTCATCGTCGCGGGCAGGTCGAACTCGAAGTCCAGGGTGACCAGGGCCTTCCCGCCGATGTCCCTGAAGTCCCACGAGGTCTTCGTCCTGACGCCACGCATCGACTTGAGCACGATCCTCCTGTTCTTCACGAAGTCCGTGAAGTCCAGGGTGGTCCTCATCTGCACCTTGTCCCCCAGGAGCATGGTCAGGTCCAGGGACGCGCCCGGGCCGTACTGGACGAGGCTCGTGACCTCCATGTCGACGAACATGGGGATGTAGTTGGAGAAGTTCCTCCACTCGGCGACATACTCGAAGGCGTCCTCCGCGCGGCAGGAGATCGACGCCCTCCTCTTGATCGCGGGCATCTGCCCGTGCGGGATGGGCCGGGAAGGTATTAAGGGGTTCTCAGACGGGCGCGGGCGCGCCCTGGCCCGGACAAGGTACACAATAGAACGTTTGAGCGCTGGCTAGATGCAACACATTGATATCGGGGGGGCTCTGTTCCCGGTGAGCGGCGCGCGGGACGCGCCCAAGGGTGAGCTAGATGAAGGTGCTCGTCGCAGACGAGATATCGAAGGGCGGCGTGGAGATGCTGAAGGCCCAGGGCTACAAGGTAGACGTGAAGCTCGGGCTCAAGGAGGACGAGCTGGTCAAGGTCATCAAGGACTACGACGTCCTCCTGGTCAGGAGCGCGACCAAGGCCACGAGGAAGGTCATCATGGCCTCGAGGCTGAAGGTCATAGGCAGGGCGGGCATAGGGGTGGACAACATCGACGTGCCCGCGGCCACGGAGAGGGGCATACTCGTCATGAACGCGCCCTCCGGGAACGTCATCTCCACCGCCGAGCTCACGATAGGATTACTGTTCGCGCTCGCGAGGAAGATACCGCAGGCGGACGCGTCCACCAAGAAGGGCGAGTGGAAGAGGAAGGAGATGAAGGGCCTCCAGATAGCCGGCAAGACCCTCGGCATAGTCGGCCTGGGCAGGGTCGGGGCCGAGGTGTCGAAGCGCGCGGCCGCGCTCGGCATGAAGGTCATCGCGTACGACCCGCTCGTGTCACCCGAGGTCGGCGTGAGGCTCCACGTCAGGCTCGTCACGCTCGACAGGCTCCTGGAGGAGTCGGACTTCGTCACCGTGCACACGCCCCTGACGCCCCAGACCAAGGACATGCTGGGCAGGTCGGAGCTCGCGCGGATGAAGAAGAGCGCCATGGTGGTCAACTGCGCCCGCGGGGGCGTCGTCAACGAGGACGCGCTCTACGAGGCGCTCTCGGAGGGCAGGCTCGCCGGGGCCGCCGTCGACGTGTTCACCGAGGAGCCCCCGAAGGGCTCGAAGCTCCTGACGCTCGAGAACATCGTGCTCACGCCGCACCTGGGCGCCACCACGAAGGAGGCGCAGGAGGACGTGGGCTCCGAGATCGCGGAGCAGGTCATCGCGTACCTCAAGGACACCGTCATCAGGAACGCGGTCAACCTCCCGGCGAAACTCGACCCCGAGATAGTGCCCTACATGCCCCTGGCGGAGAAGCTCGGGACGTTCATATGCCAGCTGGGCAAGTGCGGCACGGGCAAGGTCGAGGTGTCCTGCAGGGGCCAGCTGGCCCAGAAGGACGTGCGGATCATAGCGGCGTCCGTCGTGACCGGCCTCCTGAGACCCATATCCGACGAGTCCACGGTGAACTACATCAACGCCCTCGCGATCGCGAAGTCGAGGGGCATCGAGATAGTCTCGTCGACGACCGAGGACGCCGGCCCGTACAAGAACCTCATCAGGGTCACGATGCACACGGACGGCGTGGTCACCTCCGTCGCCGGCTCGCTCATGCCCGACAAGGGCCCGAGGCTGGTCGAGGTGGACGGCAACATGGTGGACATCGTGCCCGAGGGGAACCTGCTGCTCATATCCCACATGGACAAGCCCGGAATGATAGGCAAGGTCGGGACGATCCTGGGGGACAACGACGTCAACATCGCGAGCATGGAGGTCGCGAGGAGCCAGAGCCGCGGGCCGGCCGTCATGATACTCGAGATAGACGACGAGATACCCCCGGAGGTCATGGACAAGGTGAGGACGATACCCGACCTGACATCCGCGACCTACGTGAGGCTGTGAGGCGCGCCCGTCGCGCCGCCCTCGTGGCCGCCGGCTACGCGCTGGGAGGGGTCTTCCGCTTGCGCAGAGACCACGCCACGGTGGCCACCGCGGTTACCGCCAAGGCGGCCGAGACGGCCACCCAGAGCCACCACGTGTCGACGTCGGCACCTGGCAGGACCGTGAACGTGTACGTGACCGAGACGTTGTTCCCCGCGTAGTCCTCGACGAAGAGCTCGACGGTGTGGGCACCCTCGTCCAGGTTTGCGAGCATATACGAGGTCGCAAGCTCTCCGGGAGAGTCATAGATCCCGGGGACGCCCCAGTGGACCGGCCAGTCGTCCAGTGACAGCTTGACCATGGCGACGCCGCTCAGGGCGTCGGAGCAATCCCATTCGACGAGCACTGTGTCCGAGGGCTGATCGAGGTCGTCCGTCACGAAGGACGCCGAGGGCGGTGTCGTGTCGACCTTGACGCTCATCTCCTGCGCTGGCTCGTGGTTCGACTCGGTGTCGACGGAGTAGAACTCGAGCTCGTGCTCCCCGTCCGAGGATATCTGGAACTCGCCGCTGTACTCGGTCCACGCGGACCCGTCGACTCTATAGTACTCGTTCTCGACCCCGGAAGAGTCCTCCGCGGACAGGTTCACGGTGGCCTCGGACCGCAGCCAACCATACTGGCCCTCCGTGGCCGTGACCACGGCGGTCGTCGTCGGCGGGTCGACCTCCGCGACCGTGATCCATGCCTTGGTCATGTTCGTCATGTCGTCCGTGTCTTTGACGGTGAGAGTCGATTCGAACGTGCCATGAATCCCAAAGTCGTACTCGAAGGTGGGACTGTAGGTCCACTGGCAGTCCCAGATCCCATCCCCGTTGACGTCCCACTGGAACTGCAGGTCCTCGAGGCTGTCCTCGCTGTCGTGCGACAGGGACGCGTCCAAAAGGTACTGGGAGGCGCTGGTAGCCCCCGGGGCGAGGCCGAACTCGATGTGCGCCACTGGGGGTGTGCCAGGGGCCGCTAGGGACATCCCGCCAACAAGAGCGGATGGCGGACTGTCCTCGCGGCTGGACGGTACGAGAAGCATGGAAGTAGTAAGTAGAACGCACAGGACCGCGGCCGTCAGCGTCGCCATCACTCTGGATAGATTCATCACTCTGCCTCCTCGCGCGCGGCCTCGCCCGCTCCACCCATGTCTACCATCCCATTATACGCAACGCTATATGACACATGTGTCTCCCGGGGGAGCGTGATGGCGGGCCCGCGGGGAACGTCAGATTTTAAAATCCCCGAATGCCATCGAGGCTAGCGTCGGAGGAGGCACGGAGCCACCATCGCATGGCCACGATCAAGATACAGATACGCGAGGCGCGCATCGGAGACCTAGGGGACATCACTGACCTCTGGGAGCAGATGGCAGAGCACCACTCGAGGCTGTCCCACCACTTCACGGTCTCCGAGGACGGCAAGGAGAAGTACTCCAAGTACCTCGCCAGGAAGTTCTCCGAGAAGAGCACCAAGCTCATCGTCGCGACGAGCGGCCCCAAGGCCGTCGGGTAC
>JAUPMC010000165.1 GCA_030836605.1 Thermoplasmatota archaeon
ACAGACGGGCGAGAACGGACGAACTGGCGCAGGTTCATTCACGCTCCGTCAAGATGCCGCCCGTTTCACGCTTAGACATCAGTCTTTCCAAGGGGCTTGTGTTCTGAGAGAAATGAAAGGGGTTTAGGTCCGAACTCGATTCCCGCTGATTGACGGACTAACCCGACTTGCTGGCTAGCTCGACTAGGTTTCCCCACACGGTCCACTCACCTGCCGATAGTCGATGGCCTGACATCTTGATGGCACACGTGCCTCCGTTCGTGACCCCCAAAGGTGGGGTAATGCCGCAAGCAGAGTCCTGCCGGCATCCTGGATAATCGTCCCTTGTCGCTGCTGTCGACGAAGATTCAAAGACCCCGTCGTGCATGTACATGGAGGAATCATGGGCCGAAGCGAGGGGTCTCTCAGGTCTGGCAGCCGTCCTTCGAATCCTATCCTCGAGGCGGCGAACCTTGTCATGGCGGGGATTGTCGTCGTGCTGATGGGGACCCTTGCCTTTGTCGCTGGAATCGCGCTAACGGACGCGGCCGCCCTGATAATGGCCTTTGCCGCCATGGCAGTCGGGATTGGCTTCCTGGTCCAGGGCTGGCTACGAATCCGCAGATTCACATTGGCGCATCCTGAGGTCGTTTCTGCCTGTGCGTCACCTGCGGTGACTCATACGGCGCCAATCGAGCGCTGGAAGAGGACTCTTCTTGCGGTGGCGTTCATGCTTGCTGGTGTCTTGTTCCTTTCTGGTGGTGCCTTCCTCATGGCGGATGCCGAGCCATACAGTGTTGAAATCCTTCTGCTTGGAATCGTATTCACAGTCATTGGACTATCTGGACTCCTCGTCTCTGTCCGTCGGTAGGTGGCATAGATGAATCCTGTCAGGAGCTGACAGCAAAGGGAACTACGTTGAGGGTAATCCGGCAGAGCACTCCGCTTATCGGGAGGTGAATAATCGTGTCACCCCAACGAGGAGCCCTGTCTCCCAAGACGAGTCTGCCATGAATAAGCCTCTTGGTCCTGTAGATAGGAAAGGGTTTGGGTCCGAGCTCAATTCCCGCTGATTGACACGTTTGCCTGAGATACTGGCCAGGCCAAGTGGTGTTCTCCACACGGTCCACCACATTCTTGTCCAACGCCGATCGTCGCACCATCCGGAGCCTTGACCACTCCTGTGCGTGAAGCACAGGAGCACTGTCGCGCTCTGGTCCTCGGGGACGGCCCCGCGAAGCTTGTTTGATGCGTCGGTATGATATACTAGAACGCCCTGACCGGTACTGCCTTGAGCCGCGAGCAGCAGCCAAGGAGTTCAACAGGAGGTATGCGTAAGTGGACAACCGACCACGCAGGTCAGACCGCGGATTTGGAGGGCCAAGAGAGATGCACTCCGCCAAGTGCTCTGACTGCGGTGCAGACACACAGGTCCCGTTCAAGCCCACAGAGGGCCGGCCAGTGTACTGCAAAGATTGCTACCAGAAGCACAGGCCGCCGAGAAGGTACTAATTCTCCGAGGCCACAGAGGCCTATGAGAATTACACCGTATCGACCGAAACCTAGTATGTAATTCAAGCCGATTCGTTTTTTCTTATTATGATGCGCGAGCGGGAGCTCGGCTGAACACAGGGGCAAAACGACCATGTACCGAGTAGACCTCTCTGGGGTCGACGAAGAGGAGTGAGATACGCATGCCTTTCGGAATCCGTCCCGGACCCCTGACCCTTCTGGCCGCGGGGATGTCGATGGGCGGGGCCCAAGAGAAACCGGCAGTCTCCCCTGAGGATGTGGCCAGGAAACTGCGCCTGGACTACCTCTACGCGCAGAAGGACCAGAACCAGAAGGCCCTAGACGGGGTCCAGGTGCTCCTTGAGCACTTCCAAAGGTACGACTTCAGCCTCGAGGCGTTCCTCAACGACACGCTCAACCTGATGCGGAGGCGGTTGTGGATCAGGGAGACCACGGTCGCACTGTTGGACCGGAGGGACGGCCTGTACAGGTACAGGTACCAGTCAGGCCTCAGGAAGGATGCCTGGGAGGCCCACGCCCAGATCAGCTACAGGGAGGCGGACCTCGTAAACCCGGCGGTCTACAACGGCAGGGAGATCAGCAAGACCACCGTGCTCTTCCTCGCGGAGGACAACCCTTACGCGAAGGGGGAGGACGGGACATTCAGCAGGCCGATCATGCTCCAATCGAAGAGGTTGTCCGTGGACGACTCCATCGAGGGCGACTACTTCGACTCGTGGATGATGGGGAAGGGGAAGGAGGTGCTCGGCTGGATAGAGTACTCGGGCACGACAGCCAACAAGTTGCCTGACGCGTCCACCCTTAAATGGATCGAGCTGCTCGCCGCGATGTCGTCGACCGCGGTCCAGCTCTCCGAGGCGAGGGGCGCGAAGGCCGCGGCGCCTTGACCGTCGGTCCGAGCCCTGTCCTCTCCTCTACCTCTTCCTCAGCTTCGGGTTGAATATCTCATCCATCGCGTACCCTATGAACGTGAAGGCCAGCACCAGGAACACGATGCACAGGCCGGGGACTATGACCCATAGATAGAGCCCGTTGAACATGGCCGCGCCGTCGTCCGCGTCCTGCAGCATGTTCCCCCAGGTCACCACCTCGCTCGGGGACGGCCCCAGGCCTATGTAGCTCAGGGTGCTCTCCGACAGGATCGACAGGGCAACGGTGAGGATCGAGTTGGCGAACACGAGCGGGAACACGTTGGGGAATATGTGCTTCCGCACGATGTAGTAGTCCCCGGCGCCTATCGCCCTCGCCCGCTCGATGAATGACCGCTCCTTGAGCGAGAACACCTGCGCGCGCACGATCCTCGCGGTGCTTGACCAACCCGTGATGCCTATGACGAATACCACCTTGGTCACGCTAGCCCCTCCTGGGAGCACCGCGGCGAAGACGATCATGAGCACCAGCCAGGGCAGCACGAGGAAGACATCCGTGATCCTCATGAGCACCTCGTCCCTCCAGCCGGACCAGAACCCGCTCAGGAGTCCCACGACGGTGCCCAGGCCCATGGAGACGACCGTGGCCACCAGGCCTATCTCCAGCGAGACCCTGCTGCCGTAGATGACCCTGGTGAGTATATCATAACCTCTGATGTCCGTGCCGAGCCAGTGGTCCTCCGAAGGCGGCGTCACGAGCGGGCGCACGCTGACCCTCTCGAACGGGTCGTACGCGTGGTCCCACCCGCCAATCACGGACAGCAGCCACACGATCTGGGGCGAGAGCACGGCCATGACAATGAAGAACAGGAGTATGGACAGGCCGAGCATGCCCATCC
>JAUPMC010000166.1 GCA_030836605.1 Thermoplasmatota archaeon
CTAGCTGGATCATCAAGACCAATCGGAACGGGGTGGAGTACATCCAGGTCATCTCAGGGAAATCCGACCTGAACACCATCAACCTGGATGTGGACCTGGATCATTTCGATTTCGACGGGGACCGTAATCTGAGCGCGCTCGATAGTGTCCGCATCCTGGGAAAGATGCTCGCCTCGAACCGGGGGGTCAGGAAGCAGGCGAACCTGACGCGGTTGTTGATGGCCGGCGGCATCGAGTTGGCAGCGGGATATCTGAGACCGACCGGATGAGGGACAAGTAGTTCCACACACCATCTGTTGGCTGGCGCTTGAGGACTCAGAAGCCGGACCGTGCTACTTCCGAGGAAGGCCTTTGGTCGCCTGGAATGTTGTTGAAGTGCGATGGTCGACGTATGCGAACCACCTGCGCCATGGATTGTTCTTCTGAATCCCATCGCCTAGGAACCACTTCGTAGAAGCAGACGACGGGGGCGGACAGGGAGCGGCGGCGGACTTGGCTCGTTACCGGAGGGATGATGGCCAGATGGCCCATCCCCTTCCGGTCTGTCAGAACAAATTAGCGAATTTAAGGGGTTTACCCGCCGGGAGCGTTCCCGACTCACAGCTTCAGGACGTTCTTGGCCTTGTTCTCGTCGCTGACGGCTAATGCCATGTGCACATGCTTCGAGTCCTTGTCGAGCATGTACGCGGCGTCGATGTTGACACCCGCCTTCGCGAGCGTCTCCGAGATCCTGGCAAGCTCTCCTGGCCTGTCCTCGAGCTTGGCCACCAGCAGGTTCCTCTCGGAGAACTGCAACTTCGTCTCGCTGAGGCTCTTGCGGGCCTTCTCGGGGTCGGATGCGACTACCCTCACGACCTCGGCCTTCGGCTCTGTCGAGATTGCGCGGATGTTCACGCCGTCCTTCCGCAGGACTTCCGTCATCCGTGCCAGCTCACCCGGCCTGTTCTCCAGCTTCACGCTAAACTCCTTTTCCATTTTTCTTTCCTCCATTCACAAGTGCAAGTGCGCAAGAGATCTCCACAACCTAGGAGATAGAGAAGAATCACGTCTTGACCCAGTGCAATACAACTAATGCACACCGTCGCTCAACCTTGTGCTGCTGCTACACGATAATACGGTAGCCGACGACGATGGTATAGGGCAGGTCTGGGTGCTCAGGAGCGCGGCACCCGCGACCTCGAGCGGCTTGCAGGCCATCATGAGAGAGGGCCAGCGTCTCTGGTTTAGGGCCGGCTCCCTGAACACAAAGGCGAGACCATTATCATGTGCTGCGTGGTTCTCAGAGCCGTGGTAGACTCGGTCGAGTACGAAGTCGAGATGTCCGACAAGCATCTGGAGATTCGGAGATACCCGAGCATGGTCCTGGCGACGGTGTACGGCCGCTCCGATAACGACGCCTTCAGCATACTGCTCGATTACATCTCAGGCAACAACACGCCCAGGCGCAAGATACCCATGACCGCGCCCGTGATATCCTCCGAGAAGATAGCCATGACCGTCCCTGTGATATCCGACGGCCGGTCCTTCTCGTTCGTGATGCCCTCGGGTCAAGACGCGGACACGATCCCTGAGCCCCGGGACACGAGGGTGAAGCTCGAGGCGTTCCCCGCGAGGAGGATGGCAGTGGTCAGGTTCCGAGGCCGCGCGCGGGAGAAGACCGTCAGGGAGATGACCTCCGAACTCATATCATTCGTCGGGGGCATGGGTCTGAAGGCCAAGGGAGAGCCATCCCTGATGAGGTACAACCCGCCCTTCACGCCGGGCTTCCTGAGAAGGAACGAGCTGGCGGTCGAGGTCGTACAGTAGACCGGCGACCTCCCTTGCGGCCCGCACCCTTCGGACCGTCACATTCTCGTTGGAGACTATCTCGAAGAGACACCACGCGATATCGCATCCTCAGAATCACGCCTAAGAGTCCCCCCGTTCGAAGTCTGGACATGTGTCTGGGAGACTCTACCTAGTAGTACTGACCCCACCAGTAGAACGTCCCGGCCCTCAGCCGAACATCGGGTCCATGGAGCGAGCCTTGGGCGCCGCTCCATCGTCCGCTGGCTGCGGGCCCTGGGGCTCCCCGCCGGGGCACGGGCCATCCTCGCCGGGCCCCGGAGGGCCCGGCAAAGCGCGCGGCCTCCCCCCGTAGACCGAGTGCTTCCGGTTGTACCTCTCGAGCTCGTCGAGGACCTGGTCCGCGCCCCAGAAGCCGAAAGTCCCCCTGGCATTTCGACGCCTGTACCACAAACCCCTTATCCGCTCCGATGCTTCGCCGCTTCAAGACCACGCAGACGCGGGTCGAGGAGAGTTGCAGCAATGAGGAGGAAGACACTGGGGATCATAGTGATGGCCGTTGTCGCCGTCATGGCGATATCGGCGCAGACCGCTCTGGCGGGACCAATCCAGTCCGTTACCGCCTGCCTGAAGATGGAGCCGGGGGTGCCCCTCGGCACTGCCGTCTACTCATGGTGGGACGACGAAACGAGCAGGCTCGAGATCTCGGTCGCTGGCGCGGTGCCCGGGACGTACTGCGTCTTCATCGACAAGGTGAAGATGGAGTTCACGTTCACCGTCGACGACGCCGGCGCGGGCTCGCTCAGGCTCGACACGAGGTGGGGGGACGTCATACCCGTGATAGCATCCGGGTCGACGATCTCCATGAAGAACTGCGCCGACACGACCATCGTGCTCTGCGGCATGTTCAAGTAGGTCCGGCCGCCGGCGGCGGACCCTCAAAACCTTTTCGCATCCTTCTCACCCTGAACACCCTTCAGGGGTTGTCCTGCTTCGATTCCGAATCCACTGAGTCGGTGCAGGTCATGAGGACGATGGGCTGCTCATGCCCCTCGCGTCTGATTGACTGAACGACCCCGAAGACATCATGGACCTTGAGACCGTTCTCAAGCGAGCGTCGCATGGCATCTTGGACGACCGGGCCGCCCTTGACATAGAAGTCCAGACATTCTACCTCGGCCGATGATTTCTCCGTTCCTGTCGACCACCCGCATTCGACCGTCTCTGACCTCTCTGCTGTTTCGGCGGCGGTCTCGCGGCGGCGCCGACAGCGTCTCTCGCAGCGTCGGAATGGAACGAATGGGGCATCACCTCGATCCTCAGCCTTATGAGGGCCTCGATCTCGCTCAAGGTGTCCCGCTCGTAGCTAGCGCACAGGGAATACGCGGTGCCCTCGGCACCCGCCCTCGCCGTCCGGCCGATCCTGTGGACGTAGTTGTCGGCCTGGTCGACGGGCAGGTCGTAGTTTATCACATGGGATATGTCGTCGACGTCGATGCCCCTCGCGGCGATGTCGGTCGCCACCAGCACCCTCGCGTGCCCAGACTTGAAGTTGTCCAGCGCCCTCGTCCTCTGGCCCTGCGACTTGTTGCCGTGTATGGCGTCGGCCCGGATGCGGTGGTCGGACAGCATCTCCGCGACCTTGTTGGCCCTCCTCTTCGTCCTCGTGAACACCAGCACGCACTTCAGGTCCCCGTGCCTCAGGAGCTCCAGCAGGACCGCGTCCTTGTTCCTCTCGTCCACGAACAGGACCTTCTGCTGGACCATCTTCACCGTGGTCGCCTGCGGGGCGACCTCGACCCGCACAGGGTTGCGGAGCAGCGTCTTCGCGAGCTCGCTTATCTTCGGCGGCATCGTCGCC
>JAUPMC010000167.1 GCA_030836605.1 Thermoplasmatota archaeon
AGCATAAGGCGAGAGGATACAATGAGTGGCGACTCTGCAGCAACGAACGGTAACCCTGCATCTGATGGAGGATCCGAGAGCATCAGCCCGAAGAAGAAGGGTGCATCCGCGACGGTGAAGATAGCCGCGATCGCGGTCATCGTGATCCTGCTCATAGCAGTACCTTTGGGATACTTCATCCTCACGGGCGACGAGGACGAAGACGATGACGACGATGATGAGACAGTTGAGATCTCAGTCTTCCTCACAGGCAAGGCCGGGATGAGCTATACTGTCAACTACACGACACTAGAGGGGATGGACTTCGTTGAGGCCGTCTCATCCTACCAGAACAGCTTCGGCAACTGGAGGGGCCTCGGAACATACGGCGGGGTCGAGCTGAGGGACCTCGCGGACCTCGTCGGCGGGATGGAACCCGGCGACGTCATGACAATCACCGCCACAGACGGATACCGATCCAACCTCACATACTACCAGGTGTACGCAGACGCGGAGTATCTGACCACACAGGGGCAGATGATCCTCGCCTATGAGTACAACAGCTCCGTAATGGACGAGGAGGACCGCCCGATGATAGCCGTCCTCGCCCCTGACGAGGCGTTCAGCAACGACGATTTCAACGCCACCTGCTCGAGGGACCCCGAGTTCCTGTCATCGACATCGGCGGGCTCATTGTGGGTGAAGACCGTTGGCACGATCGGGATCAGCGAACTGTACGAGGAGTGGACAGTCAACCTCACCGACCTCGACAACGTCACGACCGAGCTGACCAGGACTGACTTCGTCAGGCTCGCATACTTCAACAGCGCCGAGTGGACTGACGATGAGGACGGGGTATATTCTGGTGCCACACTCTCTTCTGCGCTCGGCCTCATCGACGATGACGACCCAGCGACATTCAACCAGACCCTCGCGGACACCGAGTACCAGGTCCAGGTCATGGCCAGTGACGACTTCAACAAGACATTCGTCGCGAAGTACCTCGTGGAGAACGGGACCCTGCTCGCCAACATGTTCAACGGGACCGCCCTCGGCGAGGAGGACGCGCCACTCAGAATCGTCGGCGACAACATGACCGGCGGCCAGATGGTCAGCATGATCGCGACTGTCACCATGCTTCCGCCCGCGGAACCTGAGGTGCCTGAGGAAGTCGCCCTCACGGTCGAAGGGACGACCACGATGGACTTCACGCTGTCCGAGCTGCAGGCCCTCACAGCGTCCACCTCGATGGGCGCCTTCATCAAGTCAACCGGGACGGTCATAGGGCCGTACGAGTACACCGGCGTCCCGCTGAAGGACCTGATTGCCATGGTCTATTCCGGGGGAGAGTACTCCGTCGAGGTCGTCGCGGCGGACGACTACACGATAATCTACAACTACTCGCAGGTCGAGGACGGGTTGTTCGAGCACTTCGACTCCGCGGGGACATCCCTGGGATACGACACCTTCACTATGGTCATGGCTTATGCGCAGGACGGATTACCCCTGGTAGACATGGTCCTGCGCATAGCCATCATTGACGACAGCGAACCCATAACTAGCAGCGACCTGTGGGCGAAGATGGTCCGGACCGTTAGGGTCGTGCCGTTCATAGAGGAATGGACCCTCGAGCTCAACGGCACAACCGTCATGGACATGAACAGGCAGACCTTCGAAGCCATCGCGTCATGTGACTATCACGAGGTCAGCTGGTCCTTTGAGAACGAGACCGGGACGCACACCTACACGGGTATCGCCCTGTGGATACTCATCTCCGCAGTCGACGGGGCCGACGGGCCTGAGGGGGAGTACACCTTCAACGACCTGCTCGCATTCGCCGGATACACCGTGAGGGTCACGGCCTCGGACGGCTACAACAAGACCTTCTCCTCGATGCAGGTCGCCAGGAATGACTCGATCATCGTCGCGAACAGGCTCGACGGCGTGCCGCTGCCGGACGATAAGTGGCCGCTCAAGATAGTCGGCAACTGGCTGGCCTCGAAGTACATGGTCGGCCAAATCGTGAACATATCCATCGAGAATCTCCAGCCAGTACCGGACTGGGAGCTGACCTTGATTGGCACGAGGACGGTCGTCATGAGCGCCGAGACACTCGTGTCGATGTACTACTCGGGCCTCCACGGGCCATGGTTCAACTACTCGGACGAGGACGGGACGCACGCGGCGTTCTACACCTTCACGAACGAGACTGACGTGGAGCACACGTACGCGGGTATCCCGCTCTGGATGCTTGTCGCGATCGTGGATGGGGAGGACCTGGACCACTACGAGTTCAACGACACCCTGGCCGCGGGCGAGTACAGCGTGAACATCAGCTCAGGAGACTACGACGTGAACCTCCCGATATCCACAGTGGCGTACAACGGCAGCATCATACTGGCGTTCATGTACGACGGGGAACTGCTGATCGATGAAGAATACCCGCTGAGGCTCGTGGGAGAGTATCTGTCCAAGTCCCAGAGCGTCAAGGCTGTCGACACAATCGAGCTGATCGACCTGCCCGCGTGAGGCTAGATGACAAGGGCCGGGGACCGAAAGATATGGACCGTGGTCGCCGTCGCGGCCAGCGTAGTCATGGTGCTGGCCGGCCTAGGCCTCTCCATGCTCGGGGAGAGCGTGGAGGCCGAAGGTGGGGACATACTGGTCCGCACCTCGGACGTCATCACCGTCAGGTGCCTCGGCCCCGAGGTCACACTCTCGCTGGACAACTTCGAGGGCGAAGTGACCTTCACGAACTGTTTCCCCAACTCCACGCTCACCGGACACGATGGCTCCGCCACAACGACGGGGTCGAGCGTGTCCTGTCAGGTGGACGGCTCCGAGACTGAGCTAAGACTATCGGCCGAGACGAAGACGGCGTTCAAGTTCGCGGTCATGGGCGACAGCCAGGGATACAACGACATACTGGCGGAGGCTCTCGGACAGGTCGGCGGATGCGAGTTCGTGATACACTGCGGGGACATGACCCCGTCAGGGCAACCGTCGGAGTACGAATCATTCCAGGCGACTATTGGGACGGTCTCGGTCCCCGTCATGACGACCCCAGGGAACCACGATGTGAAACTCAACGGCAGTGATGAGTACGCGTCCCGGCTAGGAGACTCCGCGTACAGCTTCGAGTACTCGGGCGTCACCTTTGCATTCGTGGATTCGTCCGACCAGGTGATATCCGAGGAGGAAATCGCCTGGCTGGGACAAGCGTTCGAAGGGGCCGAGAGGAAGGTCCTCATCACCCACATGCCGAGCTATGACCCCTTCGGGGACAACCACACGCTCGATGCCGCCTCGTGCGACAGGATACAGGAGTTCATGCTCGAGGAGGGGGTCAACGCTGTGTTCACGGGCCACATACACGCATATCACTTCATGCAGGTGGAGGGCGTGGACTGCCTCATTACCGGTGGCGCCGGAGGTGCCCTGGTGGACGGAGTCCACCATGTGGTCATCGTGACCGTGGACGAAACTGGCTTCTCCTACGAGAAGGTCGACCTTGGCTATGTCCCGCCCGCGTCGCCGAACATCCAGGTCATCGGCAGGGACGGGGCGCGCCTCAATCTGACATACGAGGAGCTGATGTCGATGGACGTCTTGGACGCGGACTCCTCCTACGAGAACCTGTACGGGAACATCGCCGGGGAGGGGCGCTACACGGGTGTCCGCGTCCGGGACCTGCTAGAACTCGTCGGCGGGATGGTCGAGGGCGACCTGCTCAAGATAACCGCAGCCGATGGATACTACCAGGAGTTCGGGTACCTCAACGCGTACCCTAACGCGACCTGGCTGTCCCTGCAGGGGGAGATGATAGTGTCGCTCGAGTTGGACGGAGTCCTGGCCGGTGAGTGGGCCGAAGGGCCTCGGGTCGCCATGCTGCCGGACGACGGGCTGTACAGCAACTCGGACTGCGAGCTGACCTCCTACGAGGGGCAGGGATACTGGGTCTACGAATCCGCAGGCGCGAGGTGGGTCAAGAACACGCTGACGATCACTGTGGAGGCGGCCACATGAGAAAATACTACTTCACCACGAAGGACCTGGTGACGATCGCGCTGCTGTCGGCGCTCGGGGGCGTCCTATCCACATACATCGGGTACCTCGGCAACATGGTCAACCACATCATAGGAGTGCCCTTCGGCGCGGGCCAGTTCATGGCGGGCCTGCATGTCATATGGATCATGCTCGCCCTCGGGATCACGCGCAAGAAGGGGGCAGCGACCGCCACGGGGCTCCTGAAGGGCATCGTCGAGCTCTTCCTAGGGGGCACGCACGGGATAGTCATCGTGGTCGTGTCGTTGGTCCAGGGGCTCATACCGGACCTCGTCCTGTTCAGCGACAAGGCGAAGGCGGACCGCGGACCGACCATGTACGCCCTGGCAGGGGGTCTGTCATCCGCGTCGAACGTGATAGTCTTCTACTCATTCTTCCTGTCGGGCGTGCCTCTCGTGCTCATAGCCATGCTCTGCATGCTCGCGGCGGCGTCGGGCATCATCTTCGGAGGATGGCTCGTGCTGGAGATGCTCGAATCGCTCGAGTTCTCCGGAATGGTCATCGGGAAGAAGCGTATCGTCGTGGACGACCCCGAGGTCCAGGAATCCGCGTGGACGCAGAGCAGGACGAGCAAGCGCAGAGCCCTGGGGGCGGTCGTGGCGGCAGCCCTGTTCCTGTCCGCGTTCACTGTCGGGGGCGTCTACTACTTCATGTTCGTGTACGACATCACCGATGAGGGCACGGCCGAGGTCACTGGCGAAGTCCAGGACCCCTACACGTTCACGTACTCAGACTTCGAGGACCTCGAAGTGGTCGTCTCCGCGGAACTGATAGGCAGTGTGACCTACGTCGAACCCAGGAACTACACGGGGGTGCCGTTGATGGAGATCGTGTCCAGGGCGGCGCCTGACGCGGACGCCACCGAGGTCGTCGTCTCCGCCACGGACGGGTACAGCGCGCCCTTCCTGTTGGAGAACGTCCTGGAGGACGAGCAGCTTATCGTCGTCTTGGAGGATGGCGAGTTGAGGATCGTGGCGGCCAATTACGAAGGGGCCTATTGGGTCGAGGACGTCGTCAAGTTCGAAGTGAGGTAGATGCTCGACGTCAGGGACCTCTGGGTGAGGTACGAGAACAGGTCCAAGCCCGCAGTCGACGGACTGACCGTCCACATAGACTCTGGGGAGTTCGTCCTGCTCATGGGCGGGAGCGCCTCCGGGAAGTCGACCGCGATGCAGGCCGTGTGCGGATTCATACCCGAGATCATCCAGGCCGAGAAGAGAGGGACGGTCAAGATAGATGGGAAGGTCTTCGAGGACGCCACATCGGTCTCCAACGTGGCCTGCATGGTCCAGCAGGACCCGGAGACCCAGTTCTGCACGGAGTTCGTGGAGGACGAGGTGGCGTTCGGGCCCGAGAACCTCAAAACGCCCCAGGGCGAGATCCGGGCAGCGGTGGACGAAGCGCTGGCCAGCGTAGGGGCGTCCCACCTCGCCGAGAGGAGGCTCTCGACCCTCTCTGGTGGGGAGAAACAGAAGGTCGCCATAGCCTCGATGCTGGCAGTGAGGCCGCGGCTCCTGATCCTGGACGAACCCACCTCCAACCTCGACCCACGAGCGGTCAATGAGGTTGTCTCGGTAATCGACTCCATCAGGCGCGACAGGAGGATGACCATCGTCGTGGTCGAGCACCGACCGGGACAGTTCGTCGACCTGGCGTCCAGGTTCATCGTGATGAACAAGGGGCGGTTGGAGCAGGACCTGCCAAAGCCGCCGGAGGGGTTCGGGAGCCTCGCGCCTAACCCGCCCCGGGTCGTGAAGAAGCCGATAGCCCCGACCGGAGGCCAGGATGTCGTCTCAGTGAAGGGACTGACTTTCGAGATCGACGGTGTCCGGATACTCGATGACCTGAGCTTCGGCATCCGTGAAGGGGGGGTTGTCGCCCTGATGGGCGAGAACGGCGCTGGGAAGACCACTCTGCTCAGGCTCCTGACGGGGTTGTTGCGGCCGAGCTCGGGAAACATCAGGGTCCTCTCGCACGAGTTCGGCTCGACGAAGGCGGCCGAGCCGTGGATTCTCGGGAAGGATGTGGGGTTCGTCTTCCAGAACCCGAACCACCAGATATTCGAACGTACCGTCGAGAGGGAGATCCTGTTCGCCGCCGAGAACTACCGGGAGCACAGGGAGGACGCTGTCAAGGCGGTCGCGGAGTTCGAGGCGTCTGAAGAGGTCAGGGGATTCGTGCACCCCCATTGTCTGAGCTTCGGTCAGAAGAGACGTGTCAACATCAGGTCGGCGTCGTCCCACGGTCCGCGGCTGATACTCATGGACGAACCGTTCGCCGGGCAGGACGCGGTGAACGCCGCGAGGATACAGGACATGATCGCTGGCCTGAAAGAAGCCGGGAAGACGACCGTCGTCGTCACTCACGACACCGCGTTCGTGAGGGAGTCTTGCACAGACGCGGTGTTCATCCGGAAAGGGAGGATTGTGAGGTGCGGGCCGGTCCGGGACATCTCCGGGGGCGACTGGGAGGACCTGTTCCAGGGGGCGGGTATATGAGCGTCGCGCCCATGGCCGGCGGCGACAAGCTGAACCCGATCAGCAAGGCTTTGCTCCTGGTGATGTGCTCCACACTCGTACTGCTCATCTCGAACCCGGTCCATATGTCGGTCATCGTCGTTTGCGTGCTTATCGCGAAGGAGCGTTATCGTGCGCGCGGTGTGATGACGAAGGGCATAATCGGGTTCGCGGCCACGATCTTCCTCGCCCAAGTCATCTTCAACCACTCCGGAGACGAGCTCGCGAGCTGGTCCGCGCTCGCGGTCACGACCGGGGGGATCTACGACGGCATATCGATAGCTGGCAAGTTCCTGAGTCTCATAATGATGTCCTGGGTGTTCGTCGCGACCACGACGCCCTCGGAGCTGTCCTCGGCGCTGACGACAGCAGGGTTCCCTTACAGGTACGCATTCCTGCCCGCGTTGTCGATGCGCTTCGTCCCCGTCTTCAGATTCGAACTGGCGACGGTGAGAGACGCCCAGGTCACGAGGGGCATGAGGCTCGATAAGAGCCTCAGGGGCATAGTCCGCTCGGCCAGATACACGACGACCCCCATGCTCATGACGGCGATGTCCAAGGTGAACTTCCTGGCCGCATCCATGGCGGGAAGGGGCTTCGGAATGCACGAGAGAAGGACTCAGCTGAAGCCCCTGAGGATGACCGCATTCGACCTGGCGTTCACAGCGTTCTCCGCGGCGATGGTCGTGCTCGCATACTTCGTTACGAGTTGCCCGACCCTGCAGGTAGTCTGATGTCAGATCTCCATCTCACCATTGTCGATCCTGGACGCGTATGACAGGAGTTGCTGCCCGTTGGGCCTGAACTGGGAGTAGTGTCGGACCGCCGCGGAGACAGCGCCCGCCAGGTCTCCCGACCGGCGTTGCCCCGAGCAGGCCCAGTACCTGTCCGCCAGGTGTCCGGCGAAGGCAATCTTCTGTGACGTGAAGACGGGGTCGGTCATCATGGCGCTCGCGCACATCTGCCCCAAGTCCAAGAGCGTGTCGCCATGGACCGCCTCTTCGAAATCGAGACCGACAACCTCCGATTCGGTAATGATGAAGTTCCTCAGGATTGTGTCCCCACGCGCCAGCCCGAAGTCGAACACTGTGTGGAAGCGGGCCAGCCATCGCGCGAGGGAGTCCGCGAGCCTCTCCAGCTCACACGTGAGGCCGAGCTTCGACGGCTGGGCGACCAAGCTGTCGAACAGGTCTCCAGCGACGCGCCCATCGACCGGAGTCATCACGAACGCTCCTTCAAGGAGCGACACCGGGACCGGGACTGCGACGCCCTTCCTGCTGCAGTCCTGCAGGATGCCGAACTCGATTGCCGCCCGTTCCCGCCACTCCCCCCTGAAGACCTTCACGACGTAGGGTCTGCCTTCGACGACCGTCCTGAAGACGCGGTTCTTCTTGCTAAGGAAGAAAGGTCCTGTTCGACCCTTCTCTAGATTGTCGAGCGAGAAGGCGGTTGGCACGGGACTCTCACCACAGGGACATGAACAACGCCCCCCATAATGATTGATGGGCGCGCAACTGCCAAGCGAGCATCCTGACGCACCGGCCTGGCCTTCCGCGCAGGCGCTGTTATCGGAGCTGAGAACGAAGCGAGCACAGATATATATCCCGCAGGCTCTAGAGACCCCCCAACGGTGTCAATATGGGATTCTTAGACAAGATGAAGTCCGCCGGTGCAGCTGTCACGGGCGGCTCAGCCAAAGTGAGCATCGAATACCCGCACCAACCTCTGAAGCCTGGAGACTCCCTGTCTGTCAAGGTGACCATCATGTCCATGGGCAAGGAGGTCAAGTCCGGGGGTGTCTTCATCGACATCCACGCGTCCGAGGCAGGCCAGATCAAGTGCAAGCACTGTGGACAGATGACGCAGGTCCAGCAGGAGACCATCAAGCAGGCGATACCGGTCGGGCCGGCTTTCGTCCTCCAGCCGAACGAGACGAAGGTGGTGGAGGCGACCATCCAGCTGCCCGCGGGACAGCCGTCATACAACGGCCAGGTCAGGCACGAGTGGAAGATCCGTGGCAGGCTCGACGCCTTCGGGAACGACCCTGACTCCGGGTTCCAGATGATCGAAGTGCGCTGACAAATCTCTTCTGGCCGACTTTCTTTCTCATGTCGGCCGAGTGTTTTCATTCCCGCGTCGTCAGCGCTCTGAGGGACGCCTGAACTCGAGCCGCCTCCGGTCGAACCCTCTCGCATACTCTTTCAACAGGGCAGACAGGCCTTTCTCGAGCTCCGGCCCGAGCGGCTCAGGCGTATGAGACTCCAGGACCGCGTCCATACGCGCCTTGGCCCTCTCGTCAGCGCGCCTGGCCCCACTGGCCTCCCACTGTTGCCGGGTCATCCTATCCGAGAGCTTGGGGACGAGGTGCTCCCTCTTGAACTGCGCCAGGGTCTCCTTGTGCTTGAGGAAGTTGCCCTGCGGGCCTATCTTGCCGATGACATCTACGGACAACGAACCCTCGTCCACCCGGATGCCCTCCGCTATCCTCATCACATTCGACGCGATCTCGTCGTCAATCATGAGCTGGACCGGGGAGAACGCGTTGAACGCCTCCGTGGACCCCATGAACAGTTCCGCGAAATCGGCTCCCGAGAGGGCCGCCATCAACGCCGCCTGCGTCTTCTCGTAGGAGGTCTGGGCGTCGACCGTCTTGGAATCGCTCTGGACGCCCATGTCGC
>JAUPMC010000168.1 GCA_030836605.1 Thermoplasmatota archaeon
AGGTCCTGCTCAAGATGCGCATAGCCTCGATCTGCGGCACTGATGAGCACATCTGGAACTGGAACCACTGGGCCCAGAACCGCCTCAAGACCCTCCCCATCATATTCGGGCACGAGATGTGCGGCGAGGTCGTGGGGCTCGGCCCCGGCGTGAAGTCGGTCAAGGTCGGGGACCTCGTCTCCGCCGAGACCCACATCGTGGACGGCACCTGCTACCAGTGCAGGAACGACCGCATGCACATCTGCAAGAACATGAAGATACTGGGGGTCGACACCGACGGCGTGTTCGCCGAGTACGCCAAGATCCCCGAGATGAACGCCCGGAAGCTCCCCGCCGGCCTCGACCCCAAGCTGGGCTCGCTCCTCGAGCCGCTCGGGAACGCGACATTCACCGTCTTCGGACACGAGTGCGAGGACGACATCAAGGGCAAGAACGTCGTCGTCGCGGGCTGCGGGCCCATTGGCCTGATGGCGATATCGATCCTGAAGGTCCTAGGCGCCAAGAAGGTCATCGCCACCGAGCTCGGCAGCGAGGAGGTCAGGGTCAGGCTCGCGTCCAAGATGGGCGCCGACCTGGTCCTCGACGCGGCGATGGGGACCGGGAAGCTCGTCAAGTCGGTCATGGACGAGACGGACGGCAACGGGGCCGACGTGTGCCTCGAGATGTCAGGGGCCGCCCCCGCCCTGAACCAGGTCTTCCAGATGCTCACCCCTGGCGGCCGCGTGTCCATCCTGGGACTCTACAACGACCCTGTCACCATCGACGTCAACAACGCGATCACGTTCAAGTCCGCGACCGTGTACGGCATCACCGGCCGGAGGATGTTCCGGACCTGGGACCAGATGCACGACCTCCTCAAGAGGAAGGACTTCAGGGACAAGCTTTCATCCCTGGTCACCCATACGTTGCCCATACGGGACATCGGGGAGGGCATGGAGCTCATAAGGACGAAGCAGGCTGCCAAGGTCTCCCTGACGCCCGAATGGTGAGACGATGGCAGGCAGGGACCCCGTTTCTTTCCTGAGGCAGGAGTACGAGGTGCTCGTCTCGGGCGACCTGGACTGGAAGCTCAGGGTGCTCCAAGGACCGAGCACGCCAAGGTGCGTCGTGGACGGCAGGCATGTCATCATGCTCTGCTCCAACAACTACCTCAGCCTCAGCAACCACCCGAAGGTGAAGCAGGCGGCCGTCGAGGCCGTCAAGACCCACGGGGCGGGCTCGGGCTCGGTGAGGTCGATAGCCGGGAACATGGACCTGCACTCAGAGCTGGAGAAGAGACTGGCCGGGTTCAAGGGCGCGGAGGCGTCCCTCGTCTACCAGACCGGGTTCGCGGCCAACGCGGGCCTGATACCGCAGCTCGTCGACCAGGGCGACCTGATCGTGAGCGACGAGCTCAACCACGGGAGCATCATCGACGGCGTCAGGCTGTCGAGGGCCGACAGGGCGGTGTACAAGCACTGCGACACGGAGGACCTCGGGGAGGTGCTCGCGAAGGCCGAGGGGCACCAGCCGGCCTACAGGAGGGTCCTGGTCATAACCGACGGCGTGTTCAGCATGGACGGGGACATGGCCCCGTTGGACAAGGTCGCCGCGCACGCCCGCGCGCACGGCGCAATGGTGTACGTGGATGATGCCCACGGAGAGGGTGTCCTCGGCGAGGGCGGGAGGGGCATCGTCGCCCATCATCACCTGTCCAGGTCCGACGTCCACGTCGAGATGGGCACCTTCTCGAAGGCGTTCGGGGTCGTCGGCGGGCACGTGTCAGGCAGCAGAGACCTCGTCAACTTCGCATACAACAAGTCCCGGACTTGGCTCCTTAGCGGCTCTCACCCGCCGGCGGTGGTCGCGGCGTGCACGGCGGCGATAGACGTGCTCGAGACCGAGCCGCAGCATGTCAGGAACCTGTGGGCCAACACGGACTACTTCAGGAAGGGGGTCCGGTCCCTCGGGTTCGACACCGGGAGGAGCGTGACGCCCATCATCCCGGTCATGATCGGGGACAGCGGGGCTGCGAAGCGTTTCAGTTCGAGGCTGTACGAGCTCGGCGTGTTCGCCCTGCCGATCGTGTTCCCCATGGTCGCGAAGGACAAGGCCAGGATAAGGACGATCATGAACGCGGCCCTGACGCGCCAGGACCTGGACGATGCGTTGTCGGCGTTCGAGAAGGCCGGGAAGGAGCAGGGGCTGCTCTAGGTTCCCTCGCCCTCTTCTGAGTCCTTGCGCTCGACGACGGTTATTTTGAACTCCTCCCTGGGCGTGACCACTTCGAATATGAGCGTGTCGACGATCCCCTTCTCCTTCAGGGACTGCTCGGGCGGGAGCAGGTGATGCTTCTCGAAGAGCTTGATGAGCTCGTCGCGCCCGTTGTCCGTGAGGGCCCTCTTGATGACGGCCGGCTTCTTCCAGAAGCCGACGCCGAGCTTCGCGACGGTCCTCTTGCCGTCTATCTGAAGCACGACCTCCTCGTTCCTCTTGGAGAAGTACTTGTCCCTGTCGCCGACGGATATCTCGATCCCGCGGCTCCTGTTGGGTCCCTGCCAGATGGTGCACTCGAACGAGTCGCCGGAGGTCGTCGTCGGGGCCGCCTCGGCCATCCCCTCCGGGAACGTCAGCACCTTGCACGTCGGGCAGAACATCTGATTGGTCTCCTTCCTGCATCTCTTACAGACACGCATCGCGCCAGACTTCCTGTCGCTGGGTGAACCATTGCGCCGACTTCAATCTTTTGCATCGGGCCCGCGCGGATCCCGACCCCCCTTGCGCAACCGACAAATCCTAGGTAGCTCCATGACGTGGCGAGGCGGTCTCTATGGTCCGGATGTTGATATGCTACTATTCCCGGAGCGGGAACACGAAGAAGATGGCCTACCTGATCCAGAAGGGAGTCATGGAGGAGGACGTCGAGGTGGACACGAAGGACGTCAAGGATGTCAAGGTCGACGACCTCCTCGGGTACGATGGCATAATCATCGGCTCCCCCACGTACTACGGCCTCATGGCCGCGGAGGTCAAGTCGCTCCTGGACAAGAGCGTCAAGCACCACGGGAAGCTCGACGGCAAGGTCGGGGGCGCGTTCGCGTCGAGCGCGAACATAGGCGGCGGGAACGAGACCACGGTCCTCGCGATACTCGAGGCCCTGATGATACACGGCATGACGATATGCGGCGACTCGAAATGGGACCATTATGGCCCTGTGTCTGTCGAGCGGCCGGACGCGCGCGTTGAGAAGGTCTGCGTGAGGTACGGCAAGCGCGTGGCCGCGCTCACGAAGAGACTGCACGGGTGACGGTCAGGTAGACGGGCCAGGAGCGCGCGCTCAGAGCCTGTTGAAGTCCGGGCCCTTGGGCGCGTCCTTCTTGCGCGAGCTCTTCCTCGGCTCTTCTGACTCCTCGTCCCCCTGCTCCTCGGCCTCTTCCTCCTGCTCCTCCCCTTCTTCCCCCTCTTCGGGCTCCACTTCCCGCTTCGGCTTCTTGGCCGGCTTCTGGGGCAGGTCGTCCTCGCCGCTCAGCAGCGCGTTGCACCTCGGGCACCGGTCCGAGCTCCTGACGCACTCGCGGCACAGCACCGCCTTGCACTTGCCGCACCTCGCGACGGCGACGCCCCCGTGGAACAGGCATCTCCTGCCCACCAGGTCGGGCGCGGTCTCCTCAGCGGGCGCCTCCTTCTTGGCGGGTCTGGGCCTGGCCTTCCTGGGCGCTGGGCGCTCCTCCTCGTCCCCCTCGGAGGCCTTGCGCCTCGGCCTGGCCGGCTGCTCGAACCTCTCCTCGTACTCCTGGATGCTCGGCTCGGCCCGCCGCCTCCTCGGAGAGGGCTTCGGGTCGTAGTCGTCCGCGTACCTGTGCGCCGGCGCCCCCGCCGCGCGCTCGTCGTAGGCGGCGTACTCGCCGTACCCGTCCCCGACGATGGACTTGATCCTTATCGTCGGGGTCTCGAAGCCCGCGTCCTTGAACGTCTGTAGTATCGTGACGAGCTGCCTGGCCTCGTAGACCCCCACGCCCAGGTTCTTGATGACCCCGAGGACGTTCTTCTGCTCGTCGGGGAGGTCCATGGCCTTCCTCAGCCGGGCGTCGACGTCGGGGTCCGCCACGCGCGTGCTGAACTCGTGTTCCTCGACCGCTTGGATGTATCCCATGACCCTCTTCGCGCTTCCGACCTTGAGGTCCGGGAAGTTGACCGCTATGTCGCAGAGCCTGAGCCCGTAGTCGCTCAGGTCCCGCTTGTCCATCGTGTTGACAAGTATCTCCCTCGAGATGCGCTCGTACTTGTCGAAGTCCTCCCTGCTCATGCCGGAGAGGCTGACCTCCTGCTTGCCGCTGAGGTAATCCAGCACCTCCCCGAGGAACGCGTATGGCACGCCGCAGACCTTGAAGGCCTCCTCCTTGGACACCGGCCGGCCGTGGGTGTACTCGAACTCGAGGATCGCGCGGCAGTAGTCCTCGATCTTCGTCCTGCGGATCTCCTCCTCGGCCTTCTTCCTGCCCTCGCTCGCCGCTTCGAAATACGGGTCGATGCTGAGCGAGTGCTCGAACGCGCGCATCGCCTGCTCGGGCCTGCTCAGCTCCAGCAGGACCTGGCCCTTCCTCTTCCATGCCTCCTTGTCGTTCGAGTTGAGCGCGATCGCTCGGTCGTACGCCCCTATGGCGTCGTCCAGGAGCTCCTGCTTCTCGAGCGCGAGCCCCTTGCTCATCCATATGGCCGGGTTCGTCTCGTCCAGGTCTATCGCCCTGTCGAAGCATTCGTCCGCCTCCGAGGACCTCCCGAGCTCGATGTAGAGCAGGCCGAGGCGGTACCATGCCGCCTTGTCCTTGTCGTCGATGCCGAGCGCCGTCACATAGGACTTGACGGCCTCCTCCTTGTTGCCCATGGCCTCCGCGGCCTTCGCCCTGCCCGTCCACACGTCCCTGTCGTTGGACCCCAGCTTGAGCGCCTCGTCGAAGCACCCGAGGGCGTCAGGAACCTTGTTGAGCTTGAGCAGGGCCATGCCCATGTACTTGAGCGGTGAGTGGTCTTTGGGTGCGATCCTCCGGGCCTCGTTGAACGCCTCAAGGCTGTCGTCGAACTTGCCCATGCTCGCGAGCGCGCGCCCCTGGTTGGTGTGGAACTCCGCTACCGTCGGCAGGATCGCCAAGGCCTTCTTGAAGTCGGCCAGCGCCTCGTCGGACCTGCGCAGCTCGAGGTATGCCCTGCCCCTGTTGTTGAGCACGAAAGGCTGGTTCGGGTCGAGCTTGATGCCGTGGTCGAACGCCTCGGCTGCCTGGGCCGGGTTGCCCATGCTCAGCAGGACCTGCCCCTTCTTGTTCCAGAGGAACACGTCCTTCGCGTCCAGCGCCAGCGCCCTCTCGTAGTACTCCAGCGCGTCGGACCCCCGCCCGAGCTTCTCGAGAGCACCCGCGCAGTCCGCGAGCGCGTATTTGCTCTTGGGGCTGAGCTTGAGGATGTGGTCGCAGACGGAGACCACCCCCTCCTGGTCGTCCAGCTCCTTCAGGGCGTTCCTCTTCAGCTCGAGGACGTCGATGTCGTCGGAGTCTGCCTCGAGCGCCTTGTTGAAGCTCGCGAGGGCGTCGTTAGGCTTCTTCAGGAACAAGGACGCGCTCCCTCTGTCCACGAGGGCGTCCCGGTCCTTCTTGTCGATCGCCAGGATCTCGTTGCACGTGGCCACGACCTCCTCGTACCTCTTCAAGGTCTTGAGGACATCGTTCTTGGCCCTGAGGACCATGATGTTCTTGGGTGACACCTTCAGGGCCGAGTCGAAGGGATCCAGTGCCTCCTCCGCCCTGCCCATCCGGGTCAGCAGCGACCCGACCTTCATGTGCAGCTCGGGCCTGCTCTTGTCCCAATGCACGGCCTCCTTCGCGGCCTCGAGCGCGTCGTCCATCCTCTCGAGCCATTCGAGCGAGAGCGCCTTCAGGAACCACGCGTCCGCGTCCCTCGGGTCCCGCTTCAGGGCGTGGTCGTACGCGTCCAGGGCCTGCTCGTACCTCTGCAGCTCCGCGAACGACCGACCGAGCTGTCTGAACGACTCCTTGTCGGTGGGCTCGAGCTCGGCGCACCTCTTGAAGGCATCGACGGCCGCCTCGTAGTCCCTGGCGGCGAACGCGGCCTCGCCTCGCACCTTCCAGAGCTGGGCGCTGTCGGGCTTCACGCCTATGCCCTGCCGGGCGTAGTCCATCGCCTCCTTGTGCTTCCCCGCCCTCATGAGCATGTTGGCGGTCCCGACGTATATGCTGGCGTTCTTGGGGTCGTGCTTGAGGGCCAGCATGTAAGACGCGAGCGCGTCGTCGTACTTCCCCTTCCTGTCCAAGGCGTTCGCCCGGTCCAGGTAGGCGGTCTTGTGGCCCGCGTCGGCCGATATTATCCTGTCGCAGGTCCGGATGACGTCGTCCTCCTTCCCGAGGAGCATGTACGCGTCCTTCAACCCCTCCAGGAGGTCGAGCCTGTTGGCCTTGGCCTTGAGCCCCTTCTCGAAGGTCTTCACGGCGTCGTGGGTCTTGCCGACCGCCATCAGTGCCCTGCCCTTGTCGCGCGTCGCGTCCAGGTCCATCGGGTCGACCGCCAACATCTTGTTGCACCACGCGATCGCGTCGGCGTTCCTCCCGAGTTTGATCAGACAATCCTTCTTCAGGTTCATCGCGTCCTTCGACTTGGGCGCGACGGCCAGGGCGGCCTCTATGAACGTCATGCACTCGTCGTGCCTGTTGAGAAACCTGAGCGCCCGAGCCTTGTCCACGAGCGCGTCCGGGTCCTTCGGGTTGAGCAGTATGATCCTGTCGCAGGTCTCCAGGACCTCGGCCATCCTGTCCGACTTCAGCAGGGTCTTCTTCTTGTTGTTCAGGACGTTGATGTCCTTAGGGTCCAGAGCGAGGGCGTTGTCGAAAGACCGGATTGCCTCGTCGAGCATCTTCAGCTCCTCTTGGACCACGCCCAGCTCGTTCCAGATGACCTTGTTCCCGTTATCCAGCTTCGCGGCCTTGGAGAAGCTCTTTAGCGCGTCCTCGCGCTTGCCGATCTTGTGCTGTATCCTGCCCAGGTTGTCATAGATGAACGCGTCGTCGGGAGAGATGTCCAAGGCCTTCTGGAGGGACTTGATCGCCTCCTCCACCTTCCCGTCGTAGTTCAGGGCGGCCGCCTGGCCGACCCAGAGCTCCTTGTCCTTCGGGTCCACGTCCAGTCCGGCGGCATACGCCTTCGCGGCGTCGTCGTACCTCCGCAACTTCGCGAGGGCCTGCGCCTTCCTCTTTATGACGGGCATGTCCTCGGGCCTGTGCGCGAGTATCTTGTCATAGTAACGTATGTTGTCGGGGTCGATCTCTGTTACCCGCATGTAACTCTCGACCGCGAGGTCGATGCCGCCGAGCATCTCCTGGGTCTCTCCGAGCGTGGACCAGAACCCGGCGGACTTAGGGGATGTCTCCACGGCCTTCGTGAGCCATCTCAAGGCGTCATCGTTCTTGCCCAGGCGGAGCGACGCCCTGCCGGCGACGGCCATCGCCTCCGGGTTGGCCGGGTTCAGCTGCATGGACACATTGGCGGCGTCGAGCGCCACCTGGGCCTTGTCGAACCTCAGGTACTTGTCGCCGAGCTTGGCGAAGGTGGCTGAGAACTCGCCATGCAACTTGTCGACGTACATCATGCTCTCCCTGAGCATGGCGCCTGTCTGGTCGAGGAGGGAGACCGCCTCCTGCTTGGATCCGCCCCTCTCCAGCTCCTCGGCCTTCTCGAGGTTCTTGCTGGCCTTCGCTAGCACCTTCTTCTCTCTGTTCAGGAGCGAGTCGAAGAGACCCAATCAGCATCCGCCCTCTGGCTAGACAGACTTAATGATTTGTTTCGTTAAAAGCGTTTGCGCACGGGGCCCGTCGTCGCGCCTGGGCGCCCAGATGCCGGGAGATTCGCCGTCCGACATGCCATCGAGCTATATCCGTCGGCAAGACACGGTATGAGTGCCATCCATATATAGAAATCTCTAAGAGATTTCTTCGGACCCCGCGGATTGGCAGTCAGACGATTTCAACCATCGGGCGCGACATTTCAACAATGATTAAATAGGTCGAAGCGTTATACGGGGATTCAGCTGACGAAATGTCAGACAAAACACCTTGGGATGGGATGCAATGAGACGCAGGGATGCGGCAAAGGCAGCGGTCAGGAACGTCCAGGCGATTGAGTGGGTCAGGACGCACACTCTCAGGGACCTCGAGGATCTCTCGAACGAGATGTCGGGTCTCGGAGAAGATGTCGGAGACATCGTCGAACTCCTGGATGATTTGAAAGAGATCGACCAGAGCCTGCATCAAGTATGGGATTCAGCCCCCGAGATGTGTGAGCCCGCAGAAATCGCCGGATAGGTGAGCAACTATGTTCAAGACGAGGAAACTGAGGCAGACAGAGATCGTGTCCGAAGACGACTTCGAGACATACGACCACAAGAGGATGACCGCCTTCCACGCCCACTGCTACTTGCCGCAGCTGGCGCTCGTAGAGGCCAAGCAGTTCGATGAGACTGTGGCCCTCGCGCGCCACCACCCTGCGTACGGAGAAGATGAGTGAGGTATCGGGTCTTGATGCGCACGAATGCGCGGATGACCAGGCATCAAACCCATAAGGGACGTGAAGTGCAGGTGCCGGGATTCGAACCCGGGCCGTTGGCTTTCGTCCCTCTCCAATTTTGTTTTCCTTGGTAGAGTTGGAAGGCCAAAATCCTAACCAGACTAGATTACACCTGCTTCGTGGCGAGGAAACGGCTTCTCCGATAAATACGTTTATCCCCCTTGCGCGTCGCTCCCGGCGGGACGCCTCTACCCTGCACGACCGGATTAATGCGCAAAGTAGATATCTGGCCCCGCCAGTAGCGGCTGATGCAATGCCATTTGCACGCTCGACATCCCCGAGGACGATCTCGGCGTTCGCATCCGCGATTCTACTCTTGACCGTCCTGTCGGCGTCCTATCCATCGCTTGTCGTGGCGGACTCAGCCTCCGCTCAAGGCGACTCGAAGGCCCTCGCGTACGGCGGCCAACGGTCCGTCCTCTCGATGACCTCTCACCTGGCCACGGAGGCGGATATCGACGCCCTCAAGGCGAGGCTAGGCGTGAGGCAGCCAGGAGAGACATACGAGCCCGTGGTCGTCGATGGGTTCGGCACGGGCATCTCGCCCCGTTCTGATACTGACTGGCAGCGGCTTGTGGGGCAAATGGTCGTCTACGAGGTGGAGGCCCTCCCGGCGGAGCTGTCGAGCACGTTCGACCTCTCGGGCGATCCGGAGTTCCCCACTGTCGGCGACCAGGCGGCGCAAGGTTCGTGTTCGGCGTGGGCCGCGACATATTACTCTTACGGTTACCTGGAGGCGGTGGACAACGCCTGGACAGAGGCTAGCCAGGGCAACTCCTCACAGTTGCTGTCCCCTGCCTGGACCTACAACATGGTCAACGGCGGCAGAGACCAGGGCTCCTGGGTGGACACGAACATGATGGTCGTCCGGGACTGGGGCGCCGCGACCATGTCGGCCATGCCCTACGACGATGATGACCCCACTAGTTGGGGTTCCCCGGAGGCCTTCAGGGAGGCTTCACTCCACAGGGCGTCGGAGGTTGGCTACATCGACTACAGCCCCTCGATGACCGTCGACTCGATCAAGGCGCTGGTGGCCGCCGGGACGCCCGTGGCCTTCGCGATGGACGCGAACGAGTTCACGAGCGGGTTCAGCGACGGCAACTACGTGATATCCTCCACCGAGTACTCGTCGACCAGCCTGAACCACGCGCAGACGATCGTGGGATACGACGACTCACTGTCGGATGACGGGGACTCGGGGGCGTTCAGGGTTGTTAATTCGTGGGGCGCGGACTGGGGCGACTCGGGATACTACTGGCTCACCTATTCCGCCCTCGAGGAGCTCGGTGAGCTCGGCATCCTCTACCTCAACTTCATGGTCGACATACAGGGGTACCAGCCCTCCCTTATCGGAGTCTGGCACTTCGACTCGGCCCCATCCAGGGTCGCATCCATCTCGATAGGCGTCGGTTCCGCCCCGACAGGCGAGGGTGACAAGACACCCTTCTACGACGGGGGCATGTTCACCACATCGCTGACGTTCCCAACGTTCATGTGCCTGGATGTGACCGAGCTCGCCCCCGACTTCTGGTCTGAGGGCGCGATGCACTTGTCCATCGGCGACGCCAAGACCGACGGGGCCGTGTCGTCCTTCAGAGTTGAGGGTTACGACCGGCCGTTCCTTCCAGGCAGGGCGGCGCAGCTTTCAGAGCAATCCCAGGATGTCCCAGCGGACACCCCGGCGACGGTAGCTGCATTCTCGGACTACTATGAGTCGATCGCCGTGGAGGACGCGCTCGAATGCGATGCCATGGTCTGGTCCAGCTATGGGCAGGCGGCGTGGGTGGGGGTCGACCATCACTACTCGAGCGACGGGGACTCGATGCAGAGCGGCGATGTCTCGGATGGCGGGTCCACGCGTCTGGATGCCCAGCTGGAGGGACCAGCGGAGGTGTCGTTCGAATGGATGGTCTCCTCGGAGGCCGGGGACGATGTCCTCAGCTTCTATGTCAATGACGCGGTCCGTGACTCGATCAGCGGCCTGACCGGCTGGGAGAGCGTCTCGGTAGTGCTGGAGGAAGGCCCTAACCGGCTCTCGTGGATATACTCCAAAGATGGCTCGTTCAGCTCGTATGATGACGCTGGATGGCTGGACTCGGTCGTCGTCGCGGGCTATGTCACCTCGAACCAGGTGCCGGCGTTGGTCTCTCTGGCCACATCCTTGGAGACGAACATAGTGCAACCCGGGGGCACCGTGACGTTCCACGTGCAGGTGGAGGACCTCGAGGGCGGCACCCTTACCGTGGAGTCGTCTTACGGAGACGGTACCGCTGGAGACACCTTGGACCTGGTTTCAGTACCAGGGCAGGAGACAGTTTCATTCTGGTTCAACCACACATATGTCGTCGGGTCCGACACGGCCTACGCCGCGACATTCACCGCGATGGACGGGGACGAGCACGAACTCACTGAATGGGACGAGGCCACGACCGACATCCTGGTGAACACCCCGCCGACCGCCAGCATATCGACGGAGTCGGCGATGGCCGCCACTGGCCAGCTGGTCGCGTTCGACGCGTCCGGGTCCTCGGACCCGGAGACGGACCCCGCCTCCCTGCAGTGCAGGTGGGACTGGACCAGTGACGGCGTTTGGGACACCGAGTGGTCCGTGGCTTCCGAGGCGACTCACACGTTCAACTTGCCAGGGGAGTACGAGGTGACGGTCGAGGTCATGGACGGCGCCGGCCTGCTCTCCTCCGCCTCGACCACCGTCACGGTCACGGGCGAGGCGATCCCGGAGTTCTCGGTAGTGGTCGTCCCGGTGTTCTCGGTCCTGCTCGCGATGCTCGTGGCGATGCGTGCCAGGCGAAGAAAGGTCATGTGAGCCAGCTGGCCCATCAAGCGCGCGCCATGGTGACGGCGGAGTACGCGAGGACGCAGTCGGGCGTGTCCTCGTCCCCGACCCCGTCCGACACCCATGACGAGTCGCAGGGGAGGGTGACGGTGTTCTCCATTGTCCTGAGCCCAGACGCGGGGTTGTAGTCGATTATCTCGTAATCAGTGACGTTGTTGGTGCTGACGAGCGTGACGTCGTAGGCGACTACCATGAACCCCACTGAGTGGGCGCCCTCGTCGACATCAACGGTGAACGCGAAGAAGTCGTCGAGGGACTTGGTGGCATTGAACACGGTGCTGTTGTGCTGGGTCTCGTAGTCGCCGTCGCTGTCCAAGTCCATGAGTATGATGAACCACGCGTTCGGGTAATATGACGTCTGGAAGTGGTCACCCTCGTAGTTCACGAACTCGAAGGACTCGAGGGATATCCTCAGCACCGCGTCCCCT
>JAUPMC010000014.1 GCA_030836605.1 Thermoplasmatota archaeon
GCCGGTCCTCTCCCTGGCGGCCCTGAGGTACACTAGGACAGCACCGACGGTCGCGACGCTGGCGGCAGCGAAGAAGTCCATCAGGCCGCTGGCCTCTTGCGCGAGGACGAGGGCCGTGAGCAGCAACAGGAAGGCGCCGACTGACATCCCCATGTCGAGCACCGCGGCGTCCTTGTCCACCGGGTGGAACGTCGACCAGATCACGACCATGCTCCCGGCGATGCCGGCGGCCATGGCCATGCCGGGCGTGAGCCCGCCGAAGTCGAAGACCACCATCGAGGCGACCGCGGACAGTATGAGTACCAGGCCCGCGCTCAGGAGGTAGTCCCCTCTGAACGCGGGGAGTCGGTACTTGACGAGGACATAGCCGATGAGGACCGCGGCCACGCAGGCCCCGACCGTCCTCAAGGTGTCCATCACGTCCATCGAGGCCACCATCAGGTCCCAGACGAACAGCAGCACGGGAGCGAGGACGGCCGTCGTCATGAGCGCGCTCGCGAAGGTCCTGGGCTTCCGCGCGGTCTTCCCCGAGTATGAAGTTGTTGTAATTGGTACTTGCCCAACCCCCGCGAAGGTCCCGGGCTTCGGCGTGGTCTTCCCCTGGGCTTTCAGGACCACCCAGACGACGAGCCCTGCGACAGCGCCGACGACCAAGGCGCCCATGAGACAGAAGACGCTGGTGAAGAGCACGATCGAGAGCGTGACGACGATGGCGACAGCAACCGCAATCAGCGAGGCCGAGGGCGGCGTCTCGCGGGCCGTGAATTCTTCCCTGGCCTGCTCGGGCGAGGCCATCCTCTTCTCGGGGGCCTCCTCCTTCCTCTGCGCGGGCACGATCCTGTATGGCCTCCCGCACCCGGGGCAGTCGAACCCGACCTCCTCGTCTATGAAGACGTTGTCCACCTCGATCTGCTTCTTGCAGGTCGGGCAGAACACCGATATGAGCTTCTTCTCCGGGGCCGTGACGACGGCGATCTCGTCCCTGACGGTGCGGCCTCTGTCCAGCTGTATGATCACGGACGCCAGGCTCGCCTTCCGCGACCCGACTATCTCGGACACCTTCACGGTCCTGGCGCCTTCCGAGTCCTCGAATGACACCTCGACCTCGAGCAGCCTCGTGCGCAGGGCCGACCCGGTCTCGAAGCCCTTGTCGGTCACGCAGTACGCGTTCTGCCTCCTCTCCTCGCCCTCGACATGCCCCTTGGCGACGACCACGAGCCCGTCCTTGACGAGCTCCTGGAGGGCCATGGCCACATGGCTCCGGCGGAGGCCCAGGTGTTCGGACAGCCCCTTCTGGGTGATCTCGAACGGGAAGACGACGTCGCCGGGCTCGCACCTGTAGAGGTACAACTGGACCAGGACCTTCTCCTTGGCCTTCAGGCTCAGGCCACCCTGCCAGCCGTCTCCTTCGGTCAAACCCCGAACCCCGCGAACGAACCTGATGAACCGTCGGTGAGTTAATCCTTTCCTGGCTCTCCGGTCAACCCGAGGCCTCGAACACCACTGGCAGGGTCTCCGACCTGAGTCCCTCCGGGTTGTACATGTCCCACGCGACGACCCCCTGGAGAGTGCTCTCGATCGGCAGCTCCGCGACGAGGGAGTAGTCGAACTCCACGGGCACGCCCGACATGACATCCATGATGTACACGATGACCTGGCGGTCGTTGCTGTCGTACGACGATATCACCCCTAGCTCGTCGAGCGCCTCGAACTCCGACAGGTCGAACGCGAACCCGAGGGGCGCGCGCAGGTCGACGAGGACCATGGTCAGCATGGGCGCCTCGCCGTCGTACAGGAGCTGCATATGCGCCAGGAGCCTGTCGTCCACCGAGATGGATGTGGCGTCGTATGTGACGGTCAAAGTCAGGTACGGGGACGACTCGGGCTCGTCGGGCCACGGGACGTACTGCTCGAGGTAGACCGAGTACAGGACCGAGCCCTCGCCAGCGCACGAGACAGTCACGTTGGTCACGTCCGCGATGTACGGCCTCAGGTCGAAGAGATATGTGACGTCCTTGTTGAACTCGCCCATGTCTATGGTGCCGACCACGGCCCCTTCGGCGAGGACCTCGACATGGACATCCTCGATGACGCCCCCGGTCGAGATCTCCGCGAGCGCGTGGAACGCGACCACGGTGTCCTGAGTCGACATCCAGCCGCCCAGCTCGCCCCTGTGGTCCAGGAGGTACTTGACCGCGCCGTCGACGGCCGCGGAGTGCCCGACCTCCCCGTTCAGCGCCATGGCGGCGTACCCTGTGGTCTCGATTATCCTCGGGGAGCTGCCGCCCCACATCCAGACCTCGTCGCTGTCGGATATCAGGTTGACATCGCTCGTCCAGTAGAACGCGTCCCCTTCGGCCACCTTGAGCGTCTCGAGCCTCTCCTCGATATGGTCGCGTATCGACTCTGAGCCATCCCCCGCCTGCAGCAGGAGCAGCGAGAGCGAGAGGCTGAACGGGTCGTCCTCTATCGAGGATATCTGACCCTCGACGAAGTCTATCGCCGCCTGGATGTGCGGGTCCGAGCCGGGCACGCCCGAGTGCAGGAGCGCCCTCGCGATGTAGCCCGTGGCCGCGATGTCCTTGGACAGCAGGA
>JAUPMC010000169.1 GCA_030836605.1 Thermoplasmatota archaeon
CCCTCGAGGAGGACGGTCTGGCCATATACGGCACGCCATCCGGTCAGGCTGTCGGCACCGGGCCATTCATGCTCGAAGAGTGGGTCCCGGGCGACCATGTCACGCTGGTCAAGAACCCGGACTACGACTGGGGGTTCTCATGGTACGAGAACAAGGGGCCCGCGAAGATAGACAGAATCATCTACAGGATCATCGCGGACCAGAACACCAGGTTCGCTGGGTTCGAGAGCGGCATCATCGACGTGCTCCAGCAACTGACACCGACCAAGATAGAGGAGTATATGAGCGACCCTGAGGTGACGGTGCTCACCGGGCCGGGACAGGGGTTGTACTACATGGAGTTCAACTGCCTGAAGGACCCTTGGACCAACGCGTCCCTCAGAAGGGCGTTCGGATATGTGATGGACCGCGCGCAAATCCTCGAAGTCGTCTGGAACGGAGTGGGACAAGAGGGCGTCAACTATCTTCCCCCCATCCTTCCAGATTCCACAGGCGTCCCCTCGATGTACAACTTCTCCCTAGACCTTGACATGGCATCGAGCCTGTTCCTGGACGCTGGGTACGATGACCTGGACGACGACGGTTGGCTCGAGGACATCTACGGGGACCTGACCCTCGACCTCTGGACGACGAACAAGGGCGAGGACATCGCGATGGGCGAGGTCTTGGCGACTCAGTTCGAGGCGTTCGGGGTGCAAGTGACGCTCACGCCGTACGCCGAGACCCAGCTCTTGGACGAGGCCAGAGAGGGCAACCATGATGCGATCCTGTTCTGCTACTCGTGGCCGAGGGCTGAGATACTCGACTGGCATCTGGGCACGTGGGCCGTCGGCGGCTCCAACACCGCTTGGTACATCGACCCGGTGTTTGACTCATACGTGACAGACTGGTTCTACGCTGAGACGGAGGATGAGTATCTCGAGAACACCACGGCGGGACACATCAGGCTCCTGACGCAGGGCCCATGGGCGCCCGTCCTGTACTGGTCCCAGATCTTCGCGCTCAACAACCGAGTGACTGGTTGGGACATAAACCCGTTCGGCCAGGAGGTCGTCTTCAACGCCGCGGACGTCGACATACTGACACAGGGGACTGAGGCGCCGACGCTCTCAATCACGTCGCCCGCCGAGGGCTCCGTCCTGTCCGTGCCCTCGGTCGTGGTGACGGGCGTCACCGACCCGAACGTCACGCTCGCCGTGAACGGCCTGCTAGTGGCGGTGGGTGTGTCAGGCGAGTTCGAGCTCACGGTGGCCCTTGTGAACGGGACGAACCTGATCACGGCCACGGCTACGGACGACGACGCGGCGACGACAGTGTATGTGAATGTCACCTACATCGACCCAGTCCCAGACCTGACGGAACAGATATCCCAGCTGGAGAACGAGACCTCCCAGCTCCAAGACGACCTAGAGGATGCGTTGGACAACCTCGATGACGCGCAGTCGGAACTGGAGGAACGGAACGATACCATCGGCAGTCTGGAATCGACGCGGACATTGCTGCTCGTCGCCGTGGTCGCCTGTGTGGTCCTCATCGCCGCGATGGGCGTCGCGCTCCTGAGGATGAGGAAGAACACGGGGCCGCCCTCGTCGTGAGCACGGCATGGGCCTCATGCCTGTCACAGCTTCCTCAGGAGGACCTTGAGCACGTCGCGCTTGCCAGCGGTCGCGCCGAACACGACGCGCCTGACGGAGCCGACCTCGGAGACGACCTCCATCCCGGGGAACAGGGCGCCGACCTCGCCTTCAGCGAAGTAGTGTGTCATGATACCGTCGCCCCGCAGGAACGAGGAGGGCTCGACCTCCTCGCCCTTGCCGTGCCTCATGTCCCCGCGCCCGAAGACCTCGACATAGAGGTGTCCGCCGCGGACCAGGACCTTGGAGAGCTGCTCGGCCGCCGCATTCCGCTCCTTCTCCACCATGTGCGAGAGGGTGTGGACACATGTGACGGCATTGTATTTTTCCGGTGCAAACGGAGCATCGTGTAGATTGCATTCGACCAATTCCACTATCCTGTCATGGTCACGCTGCGCCCTGAGCGAGTTCAGGGCCTCCCTCGAGAAATCGCACGCGACGACCTCGCACAGGCGCGCGAGCGCCTCCGCGGTCTTCCCGTCCCCGCACCCCGCGTCCAGGACGAGCATGCCCTTCTTCAGGTGGGGCCTGAGCATGGAGAGGTCCCCCGTGCCGCCGTACTGGAGGCCCTTCTTGGAGTAGAGCTTCTGCCAGGCGTCCCTGGCCCTGTTGGCTCGTATCGGTCCCATCTTCAGCACCGCCTCGCTAAAGGGCGTATGGATTAAAATAGTAATAAAGAAGTAACTCGCCCCGTCCGAGAGAACAAGGAAGACTGTGAACATGGACTTTCAATCGCTCACGAAGAGCCAAGAGATCCTAAGAGCCATAGCCGACCTGGAGTGGGAGGAACCCACGCCGGTCCAGGAGCAGAGCATCCCGATCGCCATGGCGGGAGACGACCTGATGGCGCAGGCGCAGACGGGCACCGGCAAGACCGGCGCGTTCGCCATACCCATCCTCACCAGGATACCTCCGAACAAGAAGATACAGGTTCTGGGGCTCGTGCCCACGAGGGAGCTCGCCATCCAGGTCGCCGAGGACTTCGACGACATGGCCAAG